>NZ_JACJON010000041.1 GCF_014695585.1 Microcoleus sp. FACHB-831
CTGGCTGTGGTACGCATCTATAATCTTTTGCCGTAAATCAATGGAGTACGCTTTCATTTTTAACTCATCAAATATTCACCCTTTTATACCTCATTCACTTGAGAAAGGCTATATTGCAGTTGCTATGCTCCCAGTAGTAATTCTAGTAAAACAAATTCCATTTGCAGTTCCTAAAGATACTATCGCCATCATCTGTAGAGGACCGGGACTGGCTGAACGTATAGCAACAGCCTAACTATCGCTATTACAGTTGTGCATCTATTGTGTACTTAGAATATCTACTACTAGATTCCTGTCTATTAGCTAAATCTAAAGTTACTAACCAGAAAAAAAATGCGTCTGAGAAATTACAGATGCACTCGAATATAATAAAAAATGCGTCCGCACAATCGCCGACGCATTCTAATTATTTCAGTTAAAAACTGAATCTATCCTTGTAGTGCCTCGGCACCGCCGACGACTTCGAGAATTTCCTGAGTGATTGCTGCTTGACGCGCTTTGTTATAAGTCAGCGTCAGACTTCCAATCAATTCTTTGGCGTTATCGCTGGCGCTGTTCATTGCTGTCATCCGCGCTGCGAGTTCGCTAGCTGCTGACTCTTGCAATGCACGCAACAACTGGTTATTCAAATACAGGGGTAACAAAGCATCCAGAATTTGCGCTGGATCTTGCTCGAAAATCATATCCCTGGGGAATGCTTCGACAGGGGTTGTGACTTTATCGCGAGTTACTTCAAAATTGCCGCCTTTGGTTGTGAGACGGAAGATTTCGTCATCAGCTGCTTCTAGTCCTTGCCGATCTAGAGGTAGCAATGTTTGGACGACAGGACGAGAGCTAATCAACGATACAAATTTGGTGTAGACTAGCTCAATTCTGTCCACGTTTTCTGATAGGAACAAGGACAACAGTTCATCAGCAATCATCGATGCTTCTGCTGCGGTAGGAATTTGCTCCAGTCCGGTGTATGTGGCATCAATTGGCTGGGTGCGGCGCTGGAAATACTGGGTGGCTTTGCGACCGACCAGTACATATTTGTAGTCCAGTCCTTCTGCTTTGAGTTCCTTGGCGCGGGCTTCGGCGCGACGGATGATATTGGTGTTGTAGCCACCGCACAGTCCGCGATCGCCTGAAATTACTAGCAACCCAACCGACCGCACTTCCCGTTGTTTGAGCAAGGGAAGATCTACGTCTTCAAACTGCAAACGGGTTTGCAGACCATATATAACTTGAGCCAAACGGTCGGCAAATGGGCGAGTAGCAAGTACCTGCTGTTGGGCGCGGCGCACTTTGGCAGCTGCTACCAGTCGCATCGCCTCAGTTATTTTCTTTGTGTTTTTGACCGACTGAATGCGATCGCGGATCGCTTTGAGATTAGCCATAATTTTTTTTTGTTTAGGGGTTCCTCTTGCTCCCCCCTCCCAGCAAGGGAGAGGGGTTGGGGGTGAGGGTGTCAGGCTACGCAGATACCAAGAAAGTCTTCTTGTATTCAGCGATCGCTTCCTTCAAAAGTCCCTCTGCTTCATCCGTCAGCTGCTTCTCCTTGCGGAGGATTTCACCATACTTGGGCTTGCTGGTTTTCAAATAGTCCCGCAGACCCTTAGCAAAACTGGCGGCTTTATCAACAGCAATATCATCGAGATAGCCATTCAGACCCGCATACACCACTGCCACTTGTTCGGCGACACTCAGCGGCGAGTATTGTGACTGCTTCAACAGTTCTTGCAAGCGCTGACCCCGCGCTAGCTGGTCTTGTGTTGCCTTATCCAAATCCGAGGCAAACTGAGCAAAAGCACGCAAGTCGTCGTACTGTGCCAGTTCCAGTTTCAACTTACCCGCCACCTTCTTCATCGCTTTAGTTTGAGCGGCAGAACCCACGCGGGATACTGAGATACCAGCGTTAATTGCCGGACGCAGACCAGCGTTGAACAAGTCGGAAGACAGGAAGATCTGACCATCAGTAATCGAAATCACGTTGGTGGGAATGTACGCAGACACGTCACCAGCTTGCGTTTCGATAATCGGCAGAGCAGTCATGCTGCCTTCGCCTAGTTCGTTACTCAACTTAGCCGCACGCTCCAGCAAACGGGAGTGGAGATAGAACACATCTCCAGGATAAGCTTCCCGTCCTGGTGGACGACGCAGCAGCAATGACATCTGGCGATAAGCTTGAGCCTGCTTGGAGAGGTCATCGTAGATAATCAGCGTGGCTTTGCCTTTATACATAAAGTATTCAGCCAAAGCAGCACCCGTGTAAGGAGCCAGATATTGTAGTGTTGCTGGGTCGTTGGCGCTAGCATTAACAACAATCGTGTAGTCCATCGCTCCCCGCTCTTGCAGGATACCGACTACTTGGGCGACAGTGGAAGCTTTTTGCCCGATGGCGACGTAAACGCAGACAACGTTTTCTTCTTTTTGGTTGAGAATCGTGTCTACAGCAACTGCGGTTTTACCCGTCTGTCTGTCACCAATGATTAGCTCTCGCTGACCGCGACCGATGGGAATCATAGCGTCAATAGCTGTAATTCCGGTTTGCATCGGTTCGTAAACCGAGCGACGCTCAATAATCCCAGGTGCGCCTGATTCAATAAGACGCGATTCAGTTGTTTGGATGTCTCCTTTGCCGTCAATTGGACGAGCCAGAGCATCGACCACGCGACCGAGCATAGCGTCTCCCACAGGCACCTGAGCAATCTTGCCAGTCGCCTTGACGGTGCTACCTTCTTGGATTTGGCGACCGTCGCTCATCAGCACCGCGCCCACATTGTCTTCTTCCAAGTTCAGGGCGATGCCAACGCTGCCATCTTCAAATTCTACAAGTTCTCCAGCCATGACCTTTTCCAGGCCATAGATCCGAGCAATGCCGTCTCCTACCTGAAGAACGGTTCCAACGTTGGAAGCCTTAACTTCTTGGTCGTACTGCTCAATTTGCTGCCGAATAATGTTGCTAATTTCGTCTGGTCTGATAGCGATCATGATCGGTTGTTAGTTGTTAGTTGTTAGTTGTTAGTTGTTAGTTGTCATAGTTCATGGTTCAGCGGCGAATGAACAATAAACCCATGAAACATGGCAACGGACTATGTGGCGCTGCTCAGATGCATTCCAATGCGGCGGATCTGTCCGCGCAAGCTTGCGTCTATAACTTGAGAGCCTACTTTGATGATGACTCCGCCAATTAAATCCGGGTCAATTTTCGTATCCAGTTCCACTTCGCTGGCGCTGGTTAAAGCCTTAACCTTGTCACGCACGCTCTGTTGCTGCGCTTCATTGAGATCCACCGCTGAGGTGACTTCAGCCAAGACAGTTTGCTTGAGTTCGCGTAACAGAGCTAAATAGTGTTGGCAGACTCCTTCGAGGAACATAATGCGGCGTCTGTCTACTAGCAGTTTCAAGATGTTGATGGTGAAGGGATCGAGCTGCTCCCCGCCAACCTGCTGCAATACTGCCTTTTTTTGTTCGTTCTTGACTATTGGAGAACCTAGAAACAGCTGCAAATCCTCAGAGCTTTTGATTATGCTCAACAAGGAGCGCATATCTTCGCCTATCTTATCTGTTTTGTTCTGAGACTTAGCCAAGGACATCAGCGCCTCAGCGTAAGGTTCTAGGACTTCAGCGCTTGCCATACTGCCTTTCATGCTCAACCTCCTAACCCCGCGATACTACGGTCTATTAATTGTTGTTGAGTATTGTCATTTAACTGACTTTTCAGCTGAGACTCTACTTGCTGCATGGCCATTGCCGCAACCCGTTGACGCAATTCGGCGATCGCTCTTTCTCTTGCGGCGTTCGTATCCTGTTGAGCTGTTGTCTTCAAGCGTTCCACATCCCGAACAGCATCTGCCAAAATTCTTTCTCTTTCCGCCTTGGCGTTTTCTTCTGCTACTGCGCGAAGCCGTTGTGCTTCCGATTGGGCTTGGGTCAACTTCTGCTGAGCGTCGGAAAGTGCAGCAGCGGCTTCCTTCTGTTTAGCTTGTGCTTCCTTAATCGCCGTTTCAATTTTTGAGCGTCTTTCTGTCAGGATGTTACCTATAAACTTCCGCCCAAAGTAAAACAACACCCCGATAATAATCGCGAGGTTTATCAGGTTAGTTTCTAAAATGTTTGTATTCAGACCAACCCCATGACTCGCTGATTCAGCTTCAGCCGCCGCTTCTGTAGCCAGTAATAAAAAAGTCCCCATGTTGCTCGTCCGTTGAAGTATGAATTCTGAATTATGAATTTTGAATTATGAATTTCATCCATTCATAATTTACAATTCATAATTCTTGTCTATTTGACCAGTGATGGTCCTAATAGTTTTTCCACAATCTGGCGACTAAGTGCGTCTACCTGTTGCTCTAGAGATTGAAATGCTTTGTTCTTTTCATCTTCAATCTCTTTACCTGCCTGTTCTCGTAGCGCGATCGCTTCTGCTTGCGCTTCAGCCATCTTCTGCGCTGCTATTTTCTGAGCATCTGCTTGCGCTGCCGCAATTATCGCGCTCGACTGACGGCGCGTTTCTGCTAGATCTTGCTCGTATTTTTTGGTCAGGCTTTCAGCTTTCGATAGCTTCTCCCTGCCCTCTAGAAGATTGGTGCGGATGTAGTTATCCCGATCGTCAATTGACTTTGTTAGTGGCTTGTAGAACACTGCATTTAACACAGCCACTAAAATCAAAAACTGCACTGCCATCAATGGCAGGGTGGCATCAAGATCGAACAACCCCCCTTCTTTGGCAGCCGTTTCCACAGCCAGCAGAATGGTCCAGTTTGTCATAATTTTATGACCCTCTTCTCAAAAAGGGTCTTTACTTTCTGCTTATTGAGATGCAATTTTTACAGTTGTAGTGATTGTTTTTTCCAGCGCCCAGACTGGTTAGATTTTAAATTTTGGATTTTAGATTTTAGATACTATCTAAAATCTAAAATCTTTGTTTTTTCTTGTTAGCCTGAGCGCTGAACCTACAATTTACGCGAAGGGGTTGGCAAACAGCAGCACTAGCGCCACGACCAGACCGTAGATAGTTAGCGCTTCCATGAAGGCCAAGCTCAACAGTAGAGTGCCGCGAATTTTACCTTCTGCTTCTGGTTGACGAGCAATACCTTCTACTGCTTGACCAGCTGCATTACCTTGACCAATACCAGGGCCAATTGCGGCTAAACCAACAGCGAGAGCAGCAGCCAAAACTGAAGCAGCAGAAACTAATGGATCCATGATTTTCCTTACCTTAAATACAGTACGATTTGCGCTTTTAGATTTGAGGGGATTTCTGAAAAAATCCCTAATCCCAAATCCAAACTTTTTTACTAGAGCCACGACTTGAGTTCTTTACTACTCAATCGTGATGCCCTTCCTCACCATGACCGTGATCCTCTACAGCTTCCCCAATATAAGATGCTGCCAGCGTCGCAAAGATTAAAGCCTGAATTGCACTTGTGAACAGACCTAAAATCATTGCTGGCAATGGCACAAACAGGGGAACCAAGAGAACCAAAACCGCCACCACTAATTCATCAGCCAATATGTTACCGAACAGACGGAAGCTGAGAGAGAGGGGTTTGGTGAAATCTTCCAAAATCTTGAAGGGCAACATGATGGGGGTTGGGTGGACATAATTGCCGAAGTACCCCAATCCCTTTCTGCTAAAACCAGCGTAGAAATACGCCAAGCTTGTTAGCAGTGCCAGTGCCACTGTTGTATTAATGTCGCTTGTGGGAGCGGCTAGCTCACCTTCTGGTAGCTTAATCAGCCTCCAAGGAATGAGTGCCCCCGACCAGTTGGACAAGAATATGAACAAAAACAATGTGCCCACAAACGGCACCCAGGGACGATATTCTTTCTCACCTATTTGGGTTTTGGCCAAATCTCTAATAAAGTCCAGCGCGTACTCCATAAAGTTTTGCAGTCCGCTTGGAATTCGCTGGAGATTTCTAGTCGCTGCTAAGGAAGCTATGACTAAAATGGCGATTACTACCCATGAGGTAAGAAACACCTGGCCATGCAGTTTGAGATTGCCCACTTCCCAGTAAAAGTGCTTGCCGACTTCCAATTCAGCAAGTGGCAAAGAATTTAGGACGCTTAAACCATCTAACATGAACATTGCGGCGATGTCCCCACCAGAGCAAGAGAAGTCAAGGATGACCTAACACACAATTTATTTGGTATTAGGCACGAGAGAAGTTCGCAGCACGTATATGATGAGCGCGGCTTTGTAAGTGAGAAATCCCAAAAAAATGGGCAGAATTTGTAATTTTTGCCACTGTGTAGCTACTACCATCAGCCCAATAAAAAGCCCGAGTCTATTAGACCCAAGACGCTTCTTTTCGCCGCCCAGTCGCTCAACATCTTTAGCCAACATTCTCAAGTAAACCACACCAGTGGACGCCCCAAGCAAATAATTCAGGGCAATGTTGAGGGAATAAAAAATCCATACACAGATAAAAATAATCCCGGTCAAAACAATTGTTACCAGCAACAACGATTGTTGTAGTTGGTAAAACTCTTGCATGGAAGCGTTGGGTTGGCTGTCTGCCGATACTTCGTCAGATAGCTCTCCCGGCGTTACTGGTATGGGTGTTTGAGATTCGTCTGATAAATTCACGGAACTGGTAAGTTAGTCCAGTTAGTTGACTTGTCTGTTACAGAGTTCAAGCAATAATGTTGTAAACTTCGGTGAAAGCTGCTAAACTCTCTCCAAATTACCGTAAAAGCTTGTAATTCTAACTTTTACTTGGACAACACTACGCGATCGCTCCCGCCGCAGAGCGGCAAGGAAATTCTTTATTTGGAGCAACCCCACTCAAATTGCTTTTGTTTAAGCCGTCATATTGTGGGGAGAAGAGCGACGAGTTTTTTGCCTCACACGCTTCAACTTGAATATACCATGCAGTGGTAACAATACTTAAAAAAGAATTAATGCTGTAAATGTTCTGATTTACTCGAATAGTTACCAGCGATCGCCCATACCGCAACCGTAAGTGATTGAATATCTCAAGTTGTACGTCGGCTGCTAGAGGTCAAGGCCGGGAAACATAACTTAATCTGTAGTCATAGCAAATCGTAAATAGCTTTTTAAAAGGGATTTATCAAATGAAGACTGGAATTCACTTACTAATCGGCGTTTTAGGATTAACCTCTATCATAAGCCTACCCGCGATCGCTCAACCGACCCGCGTCGAAGACTTCTTCAATAGTGTCCCAGGAAGGGGTAACGAGACTTTTGGCCCCCTCAACCAAACTGGAGATGAACAAGCCCCTAGCTATAATCGGGCGAGCGATTCCCGCCAAATGACGACAGCAGCAAACAGCACCCTGCTAGATCGAGCCGCAAGCAACAATCAGTTCAAGCTCCTCGCTATGGCTGTGCAAGCGGCAGGCTTGAGCGACACTCTGAAGGGAGAAGGGCCTTTCACGATTTTTGCCCCTACGGATAAAGCCTTTGCAGCGCTCTCACCCCAGACAGTAGATAAGCTACTAAACCCCGAAAATAGAGATTTACTGCGTCAGGTGCTGGCTTATCATGTAGTTCGCGGTAAAGTTACATCCAGTGCTTTAAAAAGCGGACAAATCGAAACTTTAGCTGGCAAAACAGTGGCAGTACAAGTTAATAGCTCTGGTGGGGTGACAGTTAATAATGCCAATGTGACTCAACCAAACATCAGTGCAAGTAACGGGGTCATCCACGCAATTGACCAAGTGATTCTACCACCACAGATTCAGGCTCAGATAGATTCAGCACCAGCAACTCAGAAGACAAACCCAGCCCTGTAATAAAATGCTGCGATCGCTCTAATTTTTGTCCCCTAGCTGCCTATGCTAGGGGAGAATTTTTTGCTCGCAGCATAAGATACACTTCCTTGGTTGTAGTGCATCGAAATGAAAACCGTGATAACTTCTGGCGAAGACATACCGCGTGCGATCGCGCGTCTGCTTTTTGCTTAACTTGGTGTCAGCATAATTAGCTGCTGGTCGAGGAGCGATCGCACGCCTGTTAACCCTACTGGCACATCTGTCAAAATTTCTTCTACAGTTCTACGTTTTTCTGAGTTGGCATCACAAACTTGCAGAAATTCAAACTCAGATTCGGACAAATTCACAATTTGATAATCGTAATTAAACAAGCAACGACTAGGCCATCCGTCCATACAAGGATTGCGATCTGGAATCGCTGAGAGAAGCGCCCGTTCGTGCGACCAATCTACTTTAGTTAACGGTGGACGTGCCAGAAAGAACTCATAGTGAGTGACTGCTTCGGGATCTAATAATTCAATTAAGCGATAACGTTCGCGATCGCTTAACCCTTGCGCCCTTTCCATCAATTCTGGATTTTTCCCTAAAAGTCTTTCGAGCTGCCAATATTTGGGATTAGAAAAACCGATAAATTCCAACCCAGAAGCATCAATTAATTCAAACAGCGTCTCGATGTTATAGTCAATTTCTTGGGGATGAACGTACATATCGGCAAAGCACTCATCGCGCTGATTTTCCAGCGACCAGCGTTCTTTTTCCCTCTTGACGAGCCGATTATCTTCTGGTAAAGAAGCAAATATCTGACGTCCTACTTTAACACCATCGCGGTAGTCGCCGCGCTTGTCACCTTGTAGGAGAGCGATCGCCTTCTGCATCAGTTGAATTTCCCAGCGTCCCTGTTCACCATAGACAAAAATGTGCATCAATCCCCCAGGCGCTAGCTTAGGGGCTAGAGACTGAATCCCCCGAATTGGATCGGGCAAATGGTGTAGCACTCCTACACAGTTAATCAAATCAAACTCACCCGGAACCTGCGCCACATCGTACAGACTGAGGTGATGAAACTCGACTCGATTGGCTCCGGAACGCTGACATCGCTCAGATGCCACAGCCAAAGCACCAGAACTCAGGTCAATACCAGTGACGTGCGCGTGAGGATTGAGGTGAACCAAATATTCTGTTCCCACGCCAGTGCCGCATCCAGCATCCAAAATGCGGATATCCTGTTTTTGCGGTTTTTGCCCAGTGCAAAAACTATAAGCAGCCAGCCAATTCCAACGCCAGTTGTACCCTGGAGGTGGGCTATCCAGTAGCGGTTCTGGGGGAAAGGGGTAAGTATCGTATAGCCGCTGAACGGCAGAAGTAGTATTTTGATTAATTTCCATATATTTTTTTGTACCAGACAAAGCCGCTCTGTAACGTTGGGGCTTAGTATTATCCAAGACAGTCTATCTGGAAAGTGGAACCCATGTAACCCTGACGCTGCTTGGTTGGCCTTTTTTAGGACTTGGGAAGCAACTTCACCAACACTGCTGAGTGTCGGACATGATGGAAGTGGCTGTTTTGGCCCCCCAACTCTTAAAAACGTTACCTAAATTTTTCAAAATCTACACACTTCTTAACAAAGCAGCGTAAACAACGCGAAAAGTTCTAATCTAGAAAACTGAACAGGTAGACGCTCGGCAGTTGTTTTGAACAAGCCCAGGCTCCAAAGCTGGGAATTAGCGCAAACAAAATTTATCTATAGGGAGCTTTTGGAATAATCATGAGTGTTAAAGCCAGTGGTGGAAGCTCAGTTGCACGTCCGCAACTATATCAAACCGTACCCGTGGCTACAATTTCGCAAGCGGAACAACAAGACCGCTTCTTAGGGCGTGGCGAACTCGATGAACTAGCCAGCTATTTCAGTTCTGGCAGCAAGCGTTTAGAGATTGCAGAAACGCTCACCCAAAATTCAGACCTGATCGTGTCTCGTGCTGCCAACCGCATTTTCGTGGGTGGTTCACCGATGGCTTTCTTAGAAAAGCCAAAGGAACCAGCGAGGGAAATGGCTGGTGTAGCTACAGCCGGGGGGATGGATGTCAAAGAAGGCATGAAATTGGGAACCGTCACCTATGTAGAAAGTCGGGGCGGATTCTTTGAAGGATTGCGATCGCTCTTCAGCGCCAGTGGTGGCGTGGGCACCAGTGCCACTCCTCCTGGCTTCCGACCAATCAACGTTGCCCGCTACGGCCCTGCTAACATGCAGAAATCGCTGCGGGACTTAGGGTGGTTCTTGCGCTACGTCACCTACGCGATCGTAGCTGGAGACCCCAACATCATCTCCGTCAATACGCGGGGATTGCGCGAAATCATCGAAAGTGCTTGCTCTACCGATGCCACCCTCGTGGCATTGCAGGAAATGCGGCTGGCAGCTTTGGGTTCCTTCCGCAAAGATGCTAAGGCAACTGAGATTGTCGAGAGCTACTTTGAAGTCCTGATCAACGAATTCAAAGCCCCCACCCCCTCAGACAAAGTACGGCAGCGTCCTTCGGGCGACCAACAAGGTCTGCAACTGCCCCAAATCTACTTCAACGCAGCCGAGCGGCGTCCCAAATACGCCATGAAGCCAGGGCTGTCGTCATCTGAAAAGCAAGAAGTTGTAAAAGCCGCTTATCGGCAAGTCTTTGAGCGCGACATTACCCGCGCTTACAGCCAATCCATTTCTGACCTAGAATCCAAGGTCAAAAACGGCGACATCTCCATGAAGGAGTTTATCCGCCGCTTGGGTAAATCTCCCCTTTACCGGAAACAGTTCTACGAACCCTTCATAAACAGTCGCGCTCTAGAACTGGCCTTCCGTCACATTCTTGGACGCGGCCCATCCAGCCGCGAAGAAGTACAAAAATACTTCTCTATCGTCTCCAACAAAGGTCTGCCTGGTCTGATAGACGCTCTGGTAGATTCTCAAGAATACTCCGACTACTTTGGCGAAGAAACAGTACCGTACCTCCGAGGTCTGGGTCAAGAAGCCCAAGAGTGTCGCAACTGGGGACCGCAGCAAGACCTGCTCAATTACAGCGCACCTTTCCGCAAGGTTCCTCAGTTTATCACTACATTCGCCGCTTACGAGCGTCCGCTGCCCGACCAACACCCCTACGGCTCCGGTAACGACCCCCTGGAAATTCAGTTTGGGGCAATCTTCCCGAAAGAAACCCGCAATCCCAGCACCCGTCCGGCGCCTTTTGGCAAAGATACTCGCCGCATCCTGATTCGCAACGGCCCTGGAATTGACAACCAACTGAGCAACCCAGCAGCTCGTCCCAAGGCTCCTGGCTCCCTCGGTCCCAAGGTGTTCAAGCTAGATCAACTCCCTGGTGTAGGAGGAAACGGCGGCACCTCGCTGAAACGCTATAGCAAAGGTTCCAGCGTTAAATTCTCCGAAAGTTCTACCCAAGCAGTTATTCGTGCTTGCTACCTGCAAGTGTTTGGGCGCGATGTCTATGAAGGTCAGCGCCTAAAAGTACAAGAAATTAAGCTGGAAAATGGCGAAACTACCCTGCGCGAGTTTATTCGAGCGCTGGCTAAATCTGACTTGTTCCGCAGCTTGTACTGGACGAAGCTGTATGTAACCAAGGCTGTTGAGTACATCCACCGTCGTCTGTTGGGTCGTCCCACCTACGGACGCCAGGAAATTAACAAGTACTTTGACATCGCTTCCAAGAAAGGCTTCTACGGTTTAGTCGATGCCCTTATCGACAGCCCAGAGTACAACGAGTCGTTTGGTGAAGATACCGTTCCCTACGAGCGCTACCTGACGCCCGCAGGCTTAAGCTTGCGTAGTCTGCGTGTTGGCAGCATCGGCGACACAGGCACGCTGGTAGATAAGGAAGAAACACCGCGCTTTGTCGAACTGGGTGCAGTTGCAGAAATACGGTCGGAACCGGATATTCAGTTCCGCGTCAACCAAGGCGTCAGCAAGCAGCGCGAACAGACCAAGGTCTTCAAGCTCACCAGCACCGAAGACAAGACTCAGGTGGCAACACTCATCCGGGCTGCTTATCGGCAAATCTTTGAGCGCGATATCGAACCCTATATCGTGAAAAACCAATTCAGCAACCTGGAAAGCAAACTGGGGAATGGTGAAATCAACCTCAAGGAATTCATTGAGGCATTGGGTGGTTCGGAACTCTACATCAAAGAGTTTTACACGCCGTATCCCAATACCAAGGTGATTGAACTGGGTACGAAGCACTTCTTGGGACGTGCGCCTCAAGACCAGAAGGAAATCCAGAAGTACAACGTGCTTCTGGCCTCGGGAGGGATTAAAGCATTTATCGGTGCCATGGTGAATAGTGCCGAGTATGGCAAGTTGTTTGGAGAAGATACGGTTCCATACCGTCGCTTCCCGACGCTGCCTGCGGCTAACTTCCCCAATAGCGAGAAGCTTTACACCCAGCTGACAAAGCAGAATGATGACTTGGTGGTTCCCAGCTTCGAGCCTGTCAAGTCGCGCATGGATGCCACGAAGATGCCGATTATGTCCAAGGCGATGGCAGACTTGGCGCGTCAGGCAAGAATGCCGGATATGACCAAGCCTCGCTTTATTGAACTGGGACGCTCTTTTGCTAACGGCAACGGGCAATCTGTTGAGGTTGGTGTCGGTACGACACGCCGCAAGCCTGCACGGATTCACCGGATGAATTTAGGCATGAGCCAGAGTGAAACTGAACTGGTGCTGAATGCCATCTACTGTCAGGTGATGGATGTATTCAGCGGTCAGGTTCCCCACGAGATTCGACGTTCGGATCTGGAGAGCAAACTCCGCAACAGTGAAATTTCTGTGCGTGAGTTTGTTAAGACTCTGGCAAGTTCGGAGATCTACCGTAAGCGCTTCTATGCGCCTTACCCGAATACCAAGGTGATTGAGTTCTTGTTCCGGCACATCCTGGGACGCGCACCAGCAACCCAAGCTGAGATCCGCCAGTACAATAAACTGCTAGCAGATAGTGGCTTGAAGGCGGCTGTAGAAGCAATGGTTGATAGTCCTGAGTATGCCCGTTATTTTGGCGAGGATGTGGTCCCATACAACCGCTATCCGTCGCTGCCTGCGGGTAATTACTTGGGTAGCGTGAAAGCTCAAACCGACTTGGTTAAGCAGTCCTGGTCCGATCTGTCGCCTTCTTATCTAGGCGGACGGTTTAGCTAATTAGCTAATTTGTAGGGTGGGCAATGCCCACCCACTTCTCACAAATGAATAAGAAATTTTTTCCCTCGATCTTTAGAAAGGTCAGAGGGATTTTTTGTGAAGCCTTAGAAGAAAGAAAGTAAGAAAAGAGGCGATCGCTCTTTAACGCAGCCAATATGCTGTTACTCTTTTTTGCCACTTTTGCCAGTAATTCATCATCGCTTCTGGCTCAAACCAAAATACTTCAGCTGGCATTTCAGGTATGGCAACAACCAGCAAAGCGCACTCTATCTTAATGTCGTAGTCCTGATAAGATTGGTTGACTCCTCCCATATATGCTGTTAGTTGAAGAGGGTAATCGTAGAGGCGATCGACCGTGTTTTTAGGCTTATCTGCTGTCTTCCACTCGCAGACGCAGGGTATCCCCCGATAACTGGCAACGCAGTCTACTTTTCCGGCGTAGCGCAAATCGCGGTGGAAAACAGAGCCTTCAACTAGCCTAATATCGTGGATGTCTTGTAAGACTGGTTCGATACTGTTCCAATAGGGGAGGACGGTATCAGGAATTCGCTTGTCTTCGCCTAGCAAATAGCGTTGAATATGTTTGTGGGTTTGGGTTCCGCGACTGCTAGCGGTTTTGGTAATTTGGCTGGCTTCAGCTACTCCTACTCGCTGTTTCCAATTAGCCAGTGCATCTCTATCTGCTTGCGATTTAGTAACATTCAGTATAGTGGTGACGCTGGGGACGCGATCGCCCGATTCATCCACAAAATATTGTTTTCCCCTATCCCACACAGATTTTGCTTTGCGGCTGGGGAGTAGTGAGGTTGGTTTGAGCATTGGTTTGTTTGTCTTTGCGTGCCATGCCTCTTAATCTTATTAATAATAAAAAATATTAGAGCGATCGCCTTTTATCGAACCGCCCCGCGCAGACTAAACAGAGAATGAGTGGTAGAGGAGGGGCGATCGCTGCCTTAATCATAAAATTCAATGCTAATAATTTTCCATAAATCATATTTTAGTTTATATTTTATGTGTATTTGCACTATTTTTAAAGTTATAGTGTTCTGCTAATTGAGCCGCGAGCTTCTCTTTCGCATTATAAATAAAATCTTATTACTTAGTTTTTTGTAGTTATATAGCTAAAATTCTATAATTTTAGTTGAAATTTTAGAAAAACAACTTTTTATTTTTTACATTATTACATTAGTTAAAATAAAAAAATATTAAAAATAAAGCGAAAACTTTAAAAATATTAATTAACAAATAAAAATGTAAATTTTGGTTTTATTAAAGTAGCTATAAATAAAGTAATCCTGGTATCAAGATGGTGTAAATTGAGCAATAAACTCATCTTATTCAATAAATACTTAAATAATTTTTGTAGAGCGATCGCAGTCTTCGCCCGATCGTCGCTTCGCTGCAAATCCACTAATTTATTGACCTTAATCGGGACATGCCCATCGAAACGAGGGAGGCTCCTGCTCTTTCTTGGCACCCTTCGTGTCTTAGCGCTTCAAAAATGCGATCGCCCGCCCGACCACAGTGAGTGCGATCGCACCCCCACAACCTCTAACCCGCGACTACCAACCTTGTCGCAGAGGTGGCCTGTTGTGTGATGTTTAGCCCCATACTTCTGACTGCACCAGGCTTTGGGCGATCGCCTGCTGTTTGCGATCGCCCCCCAACATGAGGAACTATGTTACAAACTATTAAGAACAGAGCCAGAGTGTGAACTAAATATCGCAAAATATTTCCGGAAGGGAGCTGGGTCAGCAACCTCCTGTATCCTCAGTAACCCTAATAAACGCAGAAAATACTTAAAGCTTCTCAGCGTCTAGGGACAAAAGCTGCTTGGGGAAAAAGACTCAGCAATAATTTGGTGAAAGCCATTTTCCACACATCTGGTTACATATTTTTTGGAGGAATCCATCGATGAGTATCGTCACGAAAGCTATCGTGAATGCAGATGCCGAGGCTCGTTATCTTAGCCCAGGCGAACTAGACCGGATCAAGAGCTTCGTCACCTCTGGTGAAAAGCGTCTGCGTATCGCTCAAGTGCTGACCGACTCCCGCGAGCGCATCGTAAAGCAAGCTGGCGACCAATTGTTCCAAAAGCGCCCTGATGTGGTTTCTCCTGGTGGCAACGCCTATGGTGAAGAAATGACCGCAACCTGCCTGCGCGACCTCGACTACTACCTGCGTTTGATCACCTACGGAGTAGTTTCCGGCGATGTCACCCCGATTGAAGAAATCGGTCTGGTAGGCGTCCGCGAAATGTACAAGTCTCTGGGTACCCCCATTGATGCCGTTGCCGAAGGCGTCCGCGCTCTGAAGAATGCTTCTTCTTCCCTGATGTCTGGTGAAGACGCATCGGAAGCTGGCTCTTACTTCGACTACGTGATTGGTGCTATGCAGTAGGGTGTTTCCCCTTCCCTGCTTAGGATTTGAACCAACAAAAACTACCGAGATAGGAAACAAGAAAAATGCAAGACGCAATTACTGCTGTTATCAATTCCTCCGACGTTCAAGGTAAGTACCTGGACACCAGCGCACTCGAAAAGCTCAAGGGCTATTTCGCAACTGGTGAACTGCGCGTTCGTGCAGCTACCACCATCAGCGCCAACGCTTCCACCATCGTTAAGGAAGCTGTTGCTAAGTCCTTGCTGTACTCGGACATCACCCGTCCCGGTGGCAACATGTACACAACCCGTCGCTATGCTGCTTGCATCCGCGACTTGGACTACTACCTCCGCTATTCCACCTATGCTATGTTGGCTGGCGACCCCTCCATCCTGGATGAGCGCGTGCTGAATGGCTTGAAAGAAACCTACAACTCCCTGGGTGTACCCATCGCCGCAACTGTGCAAGCTATCCAAGCAATGAAGGAAGTTACTGCTAGCTTGGTTGGTGCAGATGCTGGTAAGGAAATGGGCGTTTATTTCGACTACATCAGCTCTGGCTTGAGCTAATAGTCTAGCTAGGCGCGATGTTTGCGTGAGTTAAGGTCCGGGAAGTCGATGGTGAGTGCTAGCTTGTTAGAAGCTTGTCCTGCTCAGTGGGGTTGCAGATGAGTTTGAGCGATCTAGTATTTACTTTTGACTCCCGGGCTTTGAAGTGTTAGAGCGGTTGGAGAGCGTAGATTGCAGGGGCAACACGCGATCGCTCTTGCAGAATTTAAGAAGAGCCAAGGTTGGCGTATTCTAAAGATTGATTGACATTAAAAGTTTCCTCACCAAATCAGGAGAATTAACCCATGCGGATGTTCAAGGTAACAGCCTGCGTTCCCAGCCAAACTCGCATCCGGACGCAGCGTGAATTGCAAAACACCTATTTTACTAAGCTGGTTCCTTATGACAACTGGTTTCGCGAGCAACAGCGGATTATGAAAATGGGTGGCAAAATCGTTAAGGTTGAGCTGGCTACTGGCAAACCAGGTGCGAATACAGGACTGCTGTAACTTCCTGTTTAGACGGTAAGCTTTGAGGAGAGAGGTCATAAAGGCCTCTTTTTTGTTTATGGTAAATGGGGAAAGTAAAATTTTACTTTTGCCTTTTGACTTCTAGCCCCACTCACCAGCCTCTAGTTACCCATCGCCGTTACCTCTAGCCCCTGTGAACCTACGCCAACTAATTCCGTTTTTTGACCCTTCAGTAAAGGAATGGTCTTTAGAAGCCCGAATGTTACGGTGGCTAACATTCTTGTGGCTATTTATTGGATTAGTGGTTCTGTTCTCCGCTTCCTATCCCACTGGGGATGCTGAGTTTGGGGATGGACTTTACTACTTCAAACGACAACTTATCTCTGTAGCACTAGCTCTAGTGTTATTTAACGTTGTAGTTAATTCCCCCTTGCGTTACGTGCTGGGAATAGCTGATTGGTTGGTATTCCTGCTGTTGGCGCTACTTTTCGTCACCTTACTTCCGGGAGTAGGAACTACTACCAATGGTGCCACCCGCTGGATAGCCTTGGGGCCATTTCCAGTCCAACCCTCTGAGTTAATAAAGCCCTTCCTAGTGCTACAAAGCGCTCGCATATTTGGGCAATGGGAGCGGCTAACCTGGAAAGTCCGCTTAACTTGGTTAGGAATTTTTGCCTGCGTGCTTTTAGGAATTCTGCTACAGCCCAACTTGAGTACAACAGCGCTGTGCGGGATGACGCTGTGGCTGATTGCTCTAGCGGCTGGCTTGCCTTATTCCTACTTGGGAGGGACAGCCTTAGGCGGTTTGCTCATAGCCACTCTCAGTATCAGCATCAAAGACTATCAGCGGCGGCGCGTGATGTCCTTTCTCAATCCTTGGGCTGACCCCATGCAAGATGGATACCAGCTAATTCAAAGTTTACTAGCTGTAGGCTCTGGCGGAACTTGGGGGTCTGGGTTTGGGCTATCGCAACAAAAGCTCTTTTATTTGCCGATTCAGTACACCGATTTTATCTTTGCCGTCTTTGCCGAAGAGTTTGGATTGGCTGGCAGTCTGCTGCTGTTGTTACTAATAATGGCTTATGGAAGCTTAGCGCTGCTGATTGCCATAAAAGCCCGCAATGACGTTCACAGGCTGGTGGCTATTGGCGCAATGATTTTGATGGTTGGGCAGTCACTAATAAATATTGGCGTTGCTACGGGCGTCTTACCCACAACTGGGCTACCTTTGCCATTGTTCAGCTATGGGGGTAATTCCATGATCGCGAGTTTAATGGCAGCGGGGTTGCTAATTCGCGTGGCGAGAGAGAGCAATGAAGCCGAAGTGGTGTCGATGCAAGGGCGCAGGGGTGAAAATGGCCGCCGGCGGCGCGTTGTGCAGAAGCCGCAGGGATAAATCTATTTTGGATTTTATAGATGGGTAAGAGACGCGATAAATCGGTGTCTCTACAAGAATATGTTCAAGTTAACCTTGATAGGTTACTACTTAGCTTCACCAATGAGGGTAAAAGCTGCCCAGTCTTTGGGTGCGGGATGCTGTTTCATGGTGGTAAGCATTGCCTGACGAAGTGCTTTGGCTTTGTCGTCGTTGCGCCTGAAGTTGCGATAAAATTCTGTCATTAATGAGGCTGTGGGTGCGTCGGTTACTGTCCATAGGGAGAGTATGGCAGAGGGAACGCCAGCCGAAATTAGAGAGGTAGATAGTCCGATAACGCCATCGCCACCGATCTTGCCCTTCCCAACTTCACCAGCACTAATTACAACTAATTTAGCTCTCAGTTTTAAGTTTAAGATTTCGTTAGCGGTGAGCAAGCCGTTATCGGATCTTGCGGGGGAAAGAGCGATCGCTCCCGGTACTCCGTCTCTAATTTCTTTCAATATCCCCTGCGTTGCTAAATGAATTATCTTTGCTTTAGGCAATTGCTCCAACATTGCAACTTTGGTAGCGGCGTTACCCGTTAGGGGTTTTGTATTCCAAAGACGAGAAACTTCTAGAATTTCCTGTTCTGCTGTCGATATTGGCGCTAACTGCGTCGGCGGTTCCCCCATTTTAGAAGGAATGTTGGGAATAATAGGATTGCCCATCACCAACACTTTATCCCCTTTAGATTTTTCCCGCTGCTTGCGCGACAGTTCCAAAACTTGGATTCCAGGCGCAGTTAAAATTGTGTGCTTTTCAATTAAATACTTGCCGCTTTCATCTTGCAAAGCTGCGAAGGGAACTAAAAATAACGCTCCTTGCGGAATAAAAATAACTCTCGCTTCTGGTTCTTTTGGCAAAAATTCCGCAATTGGATCGATTAGCAATTTGTGGAGTTGTCGCAGTTTTGTTTCGGGAGTTGCTACAGCAGTTGACTTGGCAACTATACCGCGATCGCCTGCTGCACCAAGAGCTTCTCTACTACTAGCAACAAGTTCTTCTATTGTAGAAAGAGGAGCAATACCATCTTTCGATTGCAGATCGATCCGGCGTACCACAACTTTGCCTGTAGGTTGAATTGCCCAAACGAACAATTCTGAATCCTTTTGATTACTGTCTTTAATAATTGAATATTCAATAATCGTGGCTTTTTGTTGGGCAGCAATTTTTTGAATTTGCGCCAGTTTTGGTGCTTCGAGGGGAAGTTGCACAATTGATGGAGCTACGGTCTTTGTGAATAAATCTTTAAAATGTTTAGTACGCTGTTGTTCGGCAATTTCCAGGGCGTCCTCCGGCTGATTTTGAGTTATTAGGACTTGTTGCAGCAGACCATAGGTATTACTTTGCTCTTTAATAATTAATGCCTTATCGTTACTATCTGCTGGTTTTGATTCCCAAACATTAATTCCATCTAGTAATATTTTTTTGGCTTCTGGGTAATTTTGATTGCTGATATGAGTAAGAGCAATATTGTTTAGAGCCGTGCCAAGGGAAAGGCGATCGCTTGATTTTATCGCCAGGTCTGCCTGCTGCTGATATAACTCAACCGCCTTTTCAGGTTGGCCTAGCGATTTGTATGCTGCTACCAAAGCTTTTAGACTATTCGCTTCTCCCGCAGCGTCCCCAATTTCCCGCGAAACTACCAATTGCTGCTGATAAAAGTCAATTGCTTGCTGATATTGTCGCAAAAAATTATAAGCTTCTGCGACACGTTTGAGAGAATTAGCAATACCTGCCTTGTCGCCTAAATCTCGCGCAATTTGCAGTTGCTGCTGATAAAACTGAATCGCTGCTTCGTATTTTCCCGCAGCAACAGCAGCTTTCCCCAGATGATTTAAAATATTAGCTTCGTTTGCTTTATCGCCCAATTTACTAGCTCTTGCAAGCTGCTGTTGATAAAGCTCAAGTGCTTGTATATATTGTTTTTCGCGCTCGGAAACAATGCCCGTATTGCCCAAAAAAGCAGTTTCTCCTATAGGATTGCCGAGTCTTTGTTTAGCAATATGCGCTTGCTGTTGCAACTTCCTCGCTCGATCGTAGTCTGCCAAATAGAAGTAAGAATTGCTCAAATTGATTAGACTTTGAGCTTCACCAGCGCGATCGCCCAAGTTTCGGACAATTTCAAGCTGCTGTTGATAAAATTCAGTTGCTTGCTGATATCGCCCTAAAGAAAAGTAAGTATTGCCGATAATTCCTAAAGCATCGGCTATTCCTCTATCATCTTTGATATCTTGATAAAGTGTCAAAGCTACCTGCGTTGATTTTAATGCTGCTCGAAATTCACCATTTTTGTGCTGGTTTATTCCTTGGCGCAGAAGGGTATCGGCTTGGGCTTTAGCTTCAATTGGCATTTGCGCCAATAACTTGGGTGATGGGGGTTGTTTGATTTGCGGTTGGTAAATTTGCCCTTCTTCGCTACTACTTTGCTCCTGACTTCTGGCTTGAGAGTTTGTGACGGAACAGGTTAGTAGAGTAATAAGTGAGATAAGGATAATTTGTTGGGATTTCATGGCACTACTCCAAACTCAAAATTAATAAATTTATTATTTAAGACGCCATGCATCGCGTCTTAAATACTCACAACTTTAATCTGCTTTGCTTTCGTAGTGTAAATGCTTCCCAGTAGGAGGGGTTGGGATGTTATTTCAAAGTGGTTGGGATGAGAAGCGATCGCGATAGTCCGATGGCACCATTACCAGTGATTCTACCGCGCCCAGCGTTGCCAACACGGTTAATTACTGTACTGTTTTAGCCGGGGTTAAAGGCCGCGTCAATAAGTATTTGCTAGTTGACGGCGCTACCCTTGAAGGCGGGTAGTTTATAGCTGTGCGGACGCTTTGCGTATCGTCGATCTGTTCTCCAAGCCTGTGTGAGCTACAATTCAAGCAGAATAAGCATTCCACAAGCCAGCGCCCAGATGATTGAAACATTGCAAACACAGCTTTACGAATTACAACAATTTGCCGATAGCCTCGTTTCCACCCAGCTAACGCATCTCAGTTGGGTCAGCATCGGCGTGATTTTTGCTGCTGGGTTGCTAACCAGCCTCACACCCTGCATGCTTTCTATGTTGCCCATCACCATTGGCTACATCGGCGGATATGAAACTCAAAGTCGTCTAAGCGCAGCAGTGCAGTCAACTTGGTTTTCATTAGGGTTAGCAACCACGCTAGCAGCTTTAGGAATACTTGCAGCTTTACTCGGTAAAGTTTACGGCCAAGTTGGAGTTGGTTTGCCAATTATTGTCAGCATTGTGGCTATCTTGATGGGTCTTAATTTACTTGACGCACTGCCCATACAGTTGCCTTCTTGGGGTGGTTTGGATTGGATTTCTAAAGACTTGCCAAAAGGAGTGCGATCTTATTTGATTGGCTTAACTTTTGGGGTAGTTGCTTCTCCTTGCAGCACTCCTGTTTTGGCAACGTTGCTTTTTTGGGTTGCTCAGACAAAAGACTTGATTTTAGGGGCAGCTTTACTTCTATCCTACACAGCCGGATACGTGGCGCCCTTAATTTTAGCTGGTACGTTTACAGCCTCAATTAAGAAGTTGCTGGAGTTGCGCCAGTGGTCTGGATGGATTAATCCTGTTAGCGGGGTGTTATTAGTAGGATTTGGTTTATTCTCGCTGCTATCTCGGTTTGCCTAATTTGAACTAATTATCGAGTGCAGGGCTATTTTATTTTAAATAGCCTGTTGATGCGTTTAAAGCAAAAGCGAGACTTACTTAATCTGAAAGGTTTCATTATCAAAGGCTTATGCTTGATATTTGGTTTAATTCTAGAACAAGCTTTTTTAAAACTAGCAACCTGGGTTAACGATAGCAAGTCGCGCGATCGCTATATGCAGGGATAGAAATATCTGCCGTATTGGTGTTTTTTGTGAATATTACCCGCCTTGCATGAGAAAGCACTGCATAAAATCCCTATTAAAGATGGAAATACCTATAAAATCAATAAAGTTAGCCTTTATACCCAAGCACCAAATCCCCAATAGTTATAGATCCTATGAGCTTTGCTGAACTTGCAGCCCAGTTGAATGCTGGGACAATTTGGCCAGAGGGAATTGTAATTATTACCCTCCTGGTAGTTCTAGTCGGTGACTTGATTGTAGGGCGGTCGTCGGCCCGTTGGCTTCCCTATGTTGCGATCGCGGGTCTTCTTGCCTCCGTCGTCGCCCTGTACTATCAATGGGATAGCGCTAACACCATCTCATTTTTGGGTGGTTTCAACGGCGACCCCCTCAGTGTCGTGTTTCGCGGCATTGTTGCGCTCTCCGCCGCCGTCACCATCTTAATGTCCATCCGCTACGTCCAGCAGGCGGGCACATCTTTAGCGGAATTCATGGCCATATTACTCAGCGCAACAGTTGGGGGGATGTTCCTCTCTGGTGCGAATGAGTTGGTAATGATTTTTGTCTCGTTAGAAACTCTCAGTATTTCGTCGTATCTGATGACGGGATACATGAAGCGCGATGTCCGTTCCAACGAAGCGGCGCTGAAATATCTGTTGATTGGCGCTTCTAGTTCGGCAGTGTTTCTTTATGGCGTCTCCCTTTTGTACGGACTGTCAGGGGGAGAGACAATATTGAGCGAGATCGCAACTGGCCTCGCCGCCAACAGCAGCGCACAATCATTGGGTTTAGCGATCGCATTAGTATTTGCGATCGCTGGAATCGCCTTTAAAATCTCCGCCGTCCCCTTCCACCAGTGGACGCCCGATGTTTACGAAGGTTCTCCCACTCCAGTCGTAGCTTTCCTTTCAGTTGGTTCCAAAGCTGCTGGTTTCGCCCTCGCTATTCGACTAATGGTGACAGCCTTCCCACTCGTAACCGAACAGTGGCATTTTGTTTTCACCGCCCTCGCCATACTCAGCATGATTTTGGGTAACGTAGTCGCCTTGACTCAAACCACCATGAAACGCCTGCTAGCCTATTCTTCCATTGCACAGGCTGGCTTCGTGATGATCGGTTTGATTACTGGTACAGATGCAGGTTACTCCAGCATGGTGTTTTACCTGCTGATTTACCTGTTTATGAACCTCGGCGGCTTCACCTGCGTGATTCTCTTCTCCCTGCGGACGGGAACCGACCAGATTAGCGAGTACGCCGGACTATATCAAAAAGACCCGCTCCTAACCCTTGGCTTAAGTATTTGTTTGCTATCCTTGGGAGGCATTCCGCCCCTTGCGGGATTCTTCGGTAAGCTGTATCTCTTCTGGGCTGGTTGGAAAGCTGGGGCTTACGGGTTGGTGTTGCTAGGCTTGCTCACTACCGTGATATCGATTTACTACTACATCCGCGTTGTCAAGATGATGGTAGTAAAAGAACCCCAGGAAATGTCCGAAGCTGTGAAGAATTATCCAGAAATTCGCTGGAATTTACCCGGAATGCGGCCATTGCAAGTTGGGCTGGTACTGTCAGTTATTGCCACATCTCTAGCAGGGATTTTGTCTAACCCCCTGTTTACCCTTGCTAACAGTTCCGTCACCCGTACACCGATGCTGCACGCAACGGCTACTAGCACTCAAATTTCAGGAGAGGTTTCTAGCCAAATCAATGCTATAAACGTTGAGCCAACCATTAATTTGGAACCTCAGATCTAATAAACACAAGTTCGGTAATAGGTGAGAGGTAAGAGGTGTTACCAATTCCCGATTACCGATTACCCATTACCGTCTTTTTAGATATGCCTGAACCAAAATTTCGCAAACTTCACCGCAAACTTGCTCCCATTGTCTTCGTACCCCTAGCCTTAACTGCAATTACCGGGATCATCTATTCAATTGCAGATGAATGGTTGCATGTTGAAGGTGAAAAAACTAACTTATTGCTGGCTATTCATACAGGAGCGCTTCCGGGACTAGAGAAAGTTTACGCACTCTTAAATGGGTTGGGACTTATTGCGTTGATCGTAACTGGCCTGAGCATGACGAGTCTTTTCAGACGCCGACCCAAACGCGAAGCTGAAGGTGATTAGTTCTCAGCCTAAACTAGAAATTTTGCACGCTCAATAAGCGCCTGTTTGCTCAAATAAATAGCTTACAGGCGTTTTTTGTATATACTTGTATGCGTGTAAAATAAATAGCTAAATAAATGTTCAAATTAATCTAATTCAGAGTGTAGTTTCAACCACTAGGAGCGATCGCTATTACTATCAAAGCTTATTGTAGAGGCGGGCGATCGCGAACTTGATCGGCATTACCCGCCTGAACTAACTAACCTAGCCGCAGGGAAACTACTACAAATTACGCAACTTTGTTGGTGCGCTTGAGCCGGAAAACAGTACCGAAAGCACCCACCACCAACAGGCTCATTGTAGATGCAGGTTCCGGGACGGGTTGCGTACCTGGTTCTGAGGGAGTGACGACTACCTTGGAGTCAGGAGCGCAATACCCACCAGTCGAGGCCTGTATGTGCGAATCTTTTTGCCAAACCAAACCACCGCACCCTTTGTAAACATCGTTTAGCAAGTCGCTCTTGTTTTCAAATGAAAGGGATCCGTCAGGCGCAGAATTTTGCCAGTCGTACATGGAAAAAGCTCCGGCGTCTATACTCTTTATAAACTTAGAAGCTGTATCAAATTCAAAATCAAACAAAGATGATAAAGTTGAATTCTCTTGTTTGATTTTCCCATCTTGTATAAAGGAAATATTAAAAGAATCCAGTTGATTTTTGCCGATGGTTCCTGAGTAAAGTGTGTGATCGTAACTAAAAGAACCTAAAACCGTATACTCACTACTTCCATTAAAGCTAAAATTAAAACTGGCAGATTGAGCCGGATTAGACCAACCCAGGACAGTAGCAGTAGCAACAGTGGCGGCAACAGGAAACGCGCTACTAGCAGTTAAGGCTAATTTTTTTATAATATTAGATGTCATTCAATCCTCCCCAGTCGATTTACGGTTGTTAGTACGTTTACTATTAAACTCTCACCAAGCACTGAACTACATCCTCCACTTGCATCACCCAGTAGGGTGATGTTAGTCAAACTGTAAGCGTGCATTTTGCATTGGCGGCGCGGCTTCTTGAAAAGAATTTCACATAAAATAACGGCTTGCTTCTTTTTGCTTCTTTTGATATAGGAGATTAGTGTTATAAAATTTTTAGCTACTAGGGGCGATCGCGCGGCGTAAGTGCTGCTAAATTAAACAAGTAGCGAATAGCAGGAGAACGCCCCAGTGGGTTACGAAACTGACGAAACTTAAGCCGATCGAGACGGCAAACCGCGAACGAGATAACCAAAAATAAAAGTACACTGAAGAAGAATTATAAATGCTATCAATTTGGCGCGAGTTTCAGCCATTAGCGGCGATCGCTACTACCCCCACTGGCGCTAAAAAACTTCAGTCGCTTACTCAAGCTGCTGGTGCTACCCTGTGGGTTCCAGAGTCATGTTCAGAGATTTTAGAGACGTTAAATACAGCGTCTGTAGAGGTATATCACGGTTCTCTAAAAGACCACATAGCTAGTTTGTGGAATACGCACCGGGGCTTTATTTTCTGTTTAGCAACTGGTGCCGCAGTGAGATTGATTGCACCCCTATTACAAGATAAATCCCACGATCCGGCTGTAGTAGTTGTTGATGAAAACGGCAATTTTGTTATTAGTTTGTGCAGCGGTCATCAGGGAGGCGCTGATAAATTAGCAAGAGCGATCGCTCTCCAACTTAACGCAACTCCTGTCTTAACTGGCGCATCGACAGCGTTAGGATTACCCGGCATAGATGTCTTGGGTGTTCCCTTTGGTTGGAATCGAGGTGAGGGAGATTGGAATGCTGTTAGTGCAGCAGTTGCCAGACTTGAACCGATTGAAGTAATTCAAGAAGCAGGTTCTACTTTGTGGCAAAATCATCTCCCCGAACACCATCCGTTTCGCTTTTCTCAACTGGGAGAACGTGAGAATGGGGAGGAAGAGATAAACAACTCTTCAAATCAAAACTCACAATTAAAATCTCAAAACTTACCCAAGGCTAAAATTTGGATTACTACCGCAAATCAACACTTTTCATCGGAAGCAGGAGTGCCAAAAGTGCAGTGGCATCCAAGAGTTTTGTGGGTGGGAATTGGCTGCGAACGAGGGACATCAAAAGAGTTAATTGAGATTGCGATCGCGCAAGTTTGTCAATCTAATAATTTAGCCAGTAGTGCGATCGCAGGTATCGCCACAATCGATATTAAAGCTGATGAAGTTGGCTTAATTGAACTTTGTCGCGATCGCAATTGGCCTTTAAGAACATTCTCTGCTGAAATACTAAGCTCAATTACAGTACCCAATCCTTCATCTGTTGTAGAAGCAGAAGTAGGAACCCCCAGCGTCGCAGAAGCAGCAGCATTAAAAGCATCTAACTGTCAAAGTTTGTTAGTTGCCAAACAAATTTTCCGGTCTGATTCTGAAAGCTTAGGAATCGAAAACCCAAAATCGAAAATTCAAAATCTAAAAGGAGCCGTGACAGTAGCCATCGCTCAATCCCAAACCGAATACAGCGATCGCAACGGCAAGTTATTGCTTGTGGGCACGGGGCCAGGACAATTAGATCAGATGACTCCAGCCGCCCAAACTGCTATTTCCCAAGCTGATGCCATCATTGGTTATTCTCTGTATATTGACTTAATTTCTCCCCTGTTACGACCGGGACAAATTGTAGAAGCTTTACCAATTACCCAGGAGCGGCAAAGGGCTGAAAGAGCAATTGAGTTAGCAAAAACGGGTTTAACTGTAGCGGTCGTCTCTTCTGGAGATTGCGGTATTTACGGCATGGCTGGCTTAGTGTTGGAGGAATTGCAAACTAAAGGCTGGGATGGTAAAGATCCTGGAATTCAAGTATTTCCTGGTATAACTGCCCTGCAAGCAGCAGCCTCGCGTGTGGGTGCGCCCTTGATGCATGATTTTTGCGCTATTAGTTTAAGCGATTTGCTGACACCTTGGGATGTTATTGAAAAGCGGCTTATAGGAGCAGCACAGGCGGATTTTGTAACAGCGATTTATAATCCGCGATCGCAGACTCGTACTCAACAGATAGCGATCGCGCAATCTATATTCTTAAAATACCGCGACGCTAATACACCCGTAGCAATTGTCAAATCAGCTTATCGTCCAGACGAACAAATTACCCTTACGACATTGGAGAAAATGCTCGATATCCCCATCGATATGTTAACGACAGTATTGATTGGCAATCAAAGCACAAAGACTCACAGCGATTGGATGATTACACCAAGAGGATATTTAGGATTTGGCGACAAATCAAATAGTTAAGTGATAATTTGTAGTTGCCACTTGCAAGAATCCGGTCAGAACAAATATCGCCAACAATCCGACCGGATTTAATCTTATACCTGGCGATGCTTTACCGACGGTTGAAAAAGTAATTAAGCACGCTGGAAACAACAGTTAGCACAATTGAACCAAGCAAAGCAGGCATGAAACCTACAACTCTAAACCCAGGAGTGATACCGCTGCCGACGAACCAAAGTGTGAGCGCGTTAATGACAAATAGAAACAACCCCAGGGTGATAACTGTCAGGGGAAGTGTCAGAATCACCAAAATTGGTCGCACAATTGCATTAGCCAATCCTAGAACAACGGCGGCAATTAGGGCAGCAACAAAAGTTTTGACTATAAAGCCTGGTACTAGGTAAGCCGTAATCACCATAGATACAGCTGTAATCAGCCAGGTCAACAAGAAATTGGGCATAATTCTTCTCAATCGTTTTATATAAGCATTTTAACTCTTGTTTACTAAGTCATGTTTTCTTGAATATTCGCTAAGTTGTTTGGTTAATGATATCAAATCCGACCTTTACTTGATACGCACCTTGCATAGTGACGGAGTTCGTAACTTCGCCAAAACGCGCTATGGTATTTTGAGCAAGTTACCTTGTGGTTAAGTCTGCCTCGTTCCAAGAGGAATTTACATATTGGCACGGTGGCAGTTTTGGGGGGTGCTTTCTTAGCTGTGTATTGAACTTAAGCAGAATACAAGAGCGATACTTAAAGCCACTATTACGATGGATGCGGCTCCGAAGAGTCATGCACCATATTCCCAATGATTATATTCTTCTAGATGTGGGTTGCGGAAGAGCGCCAGTTTTTATAAAAGCGATTTCTCCTTATATCAGGCAGGTAATTTGCGTAGACTTTAAAGTAGAGAACACCCGTTTAATAATAAAGATATTATATTCGCAAAAAGCTAAATAAAACATTTACAGGAATTCCGAATTTTGAAGAATTAAATTACAATTACTCTTAATTAGGAGTAGATAATTTCTGTAATGTTAGGAAAAGTAGCCTATAGCATAAAGGTTGAACGAACATCACCAGCCCGCTCTTAAAAGCCGTACTAAGGAATAATCATTATAGGAGGAGTGGGGCAGAAATATTGTAGAAAAGTAGAGCGATCGCGTCTCGCTAGCCCTCTTTTTTAAATACATAACCACTCATAAATCATATTAGTGGATATTTTAGCGAGGCGACAGTATGCAGTAACATGAAATGTAAACCTATTTGTAACAAGAGCGGATTTATTTGCATGATATTTCGGCAACTGGCTGCATTCCTAATCGCCTTACTCCTCTTCTGCTATCCTTTATCGGCACAAGCAGCCGACACCCCCGCGCCTCCCTCATATAGCGGCGGTACGCTCACAGGTAGGGACTTTTCTGGGCAAAACCTCCAGATGGCGGAGTTTGCCAGTGCCAATATGCATATGGCAAACTTCAGCAATGCCGACTTGCGCGGATCTGTCTTCAGCACCTCCATAATGACGAGCGTAAATATGCATGGCGCAGATTTAACCTATGCGATGCTAGATCAGGTGAATTTGAATAGTGCAGATTTAACTGATGCTATCTTTCAAGAAGCGCTTCTACTACGTGCCATTTTTGGCGATGCAAATATCACGGGTGCTGACTTCACTGATGCGATCCTAGATGGAGCGCAAGTTAAGCAATTATGCAAAAATGCCTCTGGCGTAAATCCCAAAACTGGTGTTGCAACCAGAGACTCTCTTGGATGTCGATAATTTCCTAGTAAGAAAGGCGTGCTTGAATTAAAGACATTCACTTAAAAGTCAATTGTTGTCAATAATTTAAACAACGCGAATACTAATATCGACTAATTAACCTGCTCCCCATCTACTACATAGCTTGTAAGAGGTGAAACATGACGGCAGAGACTAATATGAATTTTCTGACTTTGCAGTTTGATGGGGAGCTTGAAAGGGATTTCTTAAAGGATTATTTCCACAAGTTTTTGCAGCAAGTAAGATTTGCTTTATTGGCTGGTACTGGCGTTTACGCAACTTATGGAATCTTAGATGCATTAATGGTGCCAGAGGAAAAATACAAGCTCTGGTTTATACGTTATGTAATAGTTTGTCCCTTACTTTTGGGAATTTTCTGTTTTAGCTATTCCCGCCAGTTTAGAAAATTTATGCAGGCATCCATCAGTTTAGCCGTTCTGCTAGCAGGATTTAGCATAATGCTGATGCCAGTGATAGTTAGAGAGCCTAATTATTTAAAAGATATATATGTTGCTTTAATGCTTTTAATTATGGCTACCTATACGTTTACTAAACTGAGATTTGCCTATGCCAGTCTAACGTGTTGGATTATAGTGGGTACTTATGAAATAGTAGCTATATGGGTCGAAAATTTTCCTCTAGCAAAGCTACTCAGCATCAATTTTGGGTTGGTTTCAGCAAATTTCATCGGGATGTTTGCCAGTTATTTACTCGAACAGTACATTAGAAGAGATTTTTTACAAAACCGTTTATTAAAAGAGGAACGAGAAAAGTCGGAGCGCTTAATACTTAATATTTTGCCAGCAGCGATCGCTTGTCAGTTGAAAGAAGATCACCAGACGCTAGCTGACCACTTCCCAGAAGCAACTGTATTGTTTGCTGATATTGTAGGTTTTACAAGTCTTTCAACCCGCATTGCGCCTATCCAAATGGTGGGTATGCTTAACGAAATATTTTCAGCATTCGATGGACTAGCTGAAAAGCATGGTTTAGAGAAAATAAAGACTATTGGGGATGCATATATGGTAGTCGGCGGCTTGCCGATTCCCAGACCCGATCATGTTGAGGCGATCGCGGAAATGGCCCTCGATATGCAACAAGCAATTAGCGATTTCAACACCTCAACTGGCGAACCATTTAGCATCAGAATAGGTATCAACACTGGCCCAGTTGTCGCAGGAGTAATTGGCATCAAAAAGTTTATCTACGATTTATGGGGAGATACCGTTAATACTGCCAGCCGCATGGAATCTCACGGCATACCAGGCAGCATTCAGGTGACAGAGGAAACTTATAAAGTATTGCAAGACAAGTATATATTTCAGGAGCGGGGTGCAATCCATGTAAAGGGTAAGGGAGAAATGCATACTTATTTCCTCAAACGCAGAAAAGTACACGCCACATTAGTTTAATCTTGTGAATGCGATTGTCGAAGGAAATCCTGTGGAATCTAAACAAGTCAAACGAGTAGGTGTAATTGGTGGGGGACAGCTAGCCTGGATGATGGCTGGTGCAGCCTCGTCTTTGCAAGTTGAATTGGTGGTTCAGACGCCCAATAAAACAGATCCGGCTGTTGGTATTGCATCTTCAACAATTTTTGCCCCAATTGATGACGGCGAGGCTACAGCAGAACTAGCGTCTCGTTGCGATGTTATTACTTTTGAAAACGAGTTTATCAGCTTAAAAGCATTAGAGCCATTAGCCCAACAAGGAGTTTGTTTTCGCCCCAGTTTAGAAGTATTAGCGCCCTTGCTAGATAAATATAACCAGCGCTGCTATTTGGAAGATTTAGGTTTACCTACCCCGCAGTTTATGGCGCTGGAGGGAGAACCTCCCACTCTAGGCGAGGGGAAAGATGCCCAGCCGATATCTATGAACAATCTGGATTACCCAGTTGTTTTGAAAGCTCGACGCGGCGGCTACGACGGTCAAGGGACTTTTATTATTAAAGATAGCGACGCATTGCACTCCACTTGGGAGCGATTGGGATATCAGCCAGTTTTGTTAGAAGAATTTGTGCCTTTTGAGCGAGAATTAGCTGCGATCGCCGCTCGTTCTGTGGAAGGCGAAGTTGTAGTTTACCCCATCGTGGAAACACAGCAAGAAGATCAAGTGTGTCGGCGCGTTTTAGCTCCAGCAGATATTAGCCCAGTTTTGCTTCAAGAGATACAAGCGATCGCCCGCACTTTCCTTAATAGCCTGCAAGCTGTCGGCATCTTTGGCATTGAGCTATTCTTAACCCAAGACGGCAAAGTTTTAGTCAATGAAATTGCACCCCGCACTCACAATTCCGGACACTTCAGCCTGGACGCCTGCGAAACATCCCAGTTTGAACAGCATCTCCGGACTGTTTGCGGTTTGCCATTAGGCAATACAGCCCTAAAAAGCGCGGGGTCGGTGATGGTAAATTTGCTGGGTTACGAACATTCTCATAATGATTATCTTGCCAAACGCCAACAGTTAGCCAATTTGCCTCAATCTCACGTGCATTGGTACGGCAAAAGCGAATCGCGCCCCGGTCGCAAACTAGGCCACGTCACCGTTTTGTTGGATACATCCAACCGCAGCGAGGCAATGGCGATCGCGCAAACGATAGAATCCATCTGGTACTCGCAACAGTAGGAGGAAGCGCCCGCACCTTGCCCTCATTGCTTCTCATCCTCTCCAGGCAACGATTTCCCCAATTATTTATCGTCCATCCACCCATCTCATCATCTGCCCTCTATAATGAAATAGGTTGGACGGCGACGTTGGTGACTGCCAATAACGTTTTTTGATCTATGCCTTTTCCTTAAGGGAACCGACACGTCTTAGCGGCAGTAAACCGGGCAAGTACCCGGAAACTTTAAGCATGGACAACTGGTACCCACCTGGTTCAAACCAGGTCATAAACTGAGGTAAGACGGCGTTGCGGTTCAGCTATTTAAGAAATAAAATCCCCTTGTCTACACGGCTGGGGGATTTTTGTATAAAAGTTTACTGAAAGTTTAAATTGTTGGTAATATCTCGTAATTAATAGCACAGAATTTTAGCCTCTTTATATTTAAGGTAAATTAGAGGCTACAAAGCGCTAACATGATAAAACTCGCATCTAACTTGGGTTAGAAAATAGACAGGTTGTCTCAACTATTAACTACTACAAAGTTTCCAGCAGATCTATTCAAGCTGGAAAACGGGTTGACTGTGATTCATCAACACCTGGCTGCCACGCCCGTAGTGGTGGTAGATGTTTGGGTGCGTGCGGGCGCGATCGCCGAGCCTGATGACTGGTCGGGCATGGCTCACTTCCTAGAACACATGATTTTCAAAGGCACCTCGCGCCTAGCTCCTGGCGTGTTTGACTCGGTGATTGAAAATCGCGGAGGAATGACCAATGCAGCTACCAGCCATGACTATGCTCATTTCTTCATCACTACGGCTGCTGAATATTTAGAAGATACACTGCCTGCACTGGCAGAAATACTCTTAAATGCTGGCATTCCAGATGATGAATTTGACCGCGAACGGGATGTCGTCTTGGAAGAAATACGCCAGAGCTACGACAACCCAGACTTCCTGGGATTCCAAGCTCTGATGGAAAGCGTTTACCAGTGCCACCCCTACGGACGCCCGATTTTAGGCACAGAGGAACAGCTAATGCTGTACACTCCTAGCCAAATGCGTTCGTTTCACCGTTATCACTACCAGCCAGAAAACATGACGGTAGCGATCGTTGGAGGGGTATCTAAAGAACGGGCGCTAGAACTGGTAAGCCAGTCTTTTGAGCGTTTCAGCCCACCCCTTGAGTGTCCTCTCAATCAAGCCGAGGCAGAACCACCACTCGCAGAAATTCGCCGTCAAAAATTATACTTGCCTAGAATAGAGCAAGCTCGACTGATGATGGCATGGACTGGGCCGGGTGTAGAACAGCTGCGGAGTGCTTACGGGCTAGACTTGTTATCAGTTCTGCTGGCATCGGGTCGGTCTTCGCGGCTGGTAAGAGAATTGCGTGAAGAACAACGATTGGTGCAAAACATCAACAGTAGTTTCTCTTTGCAGCGCGAGTCCAGTTTGTTTACAATTAGTGCCTTGTTAGAGCCAGAGCATATCGAGCTTGTGGAAGCCCTGATTTGTGAGGCTATCAAAGACTTGCAGACGATTACGGTAAGCGAGGTGGAACTGGAGCGTTACCAACGCTTGCTGTGTAATGACTATGCCTTTTCCACAGAAGCACCCAGTCAGCTAGCGGGGATGTATGGCTACTACAACACCATAGCTGAGGCCAAACTATCAGTGACATATCCTGAGCAGATTAAGTCTTTCGATCCTGCGGAAATTCGTCATCTGGCGCGTCAATATCTCTCTCCAGAACGTTATGCTGTCACCATCCTCCAACCTTGTTAGCCTTACCAAAGGTGGGATTGGGGATTAAGGATTGGGAATTAGGAATTAGGGATTGGGGATTAGGAGTCTCCAGTCCCGGATCGCTATTCCCCAGTCGCCAGAGTTGAGTTTTAAGTTGGAAAAGGATAACTTTGTGAATCAAGTTGGGACGCGATCGCATTTGCGAGATACCATCCATCGCACCGTTTTAGACAACGGTATGGTGGTAATAGCAGTAGAAAATCCAGCGGCGGATATTATCTCAGGTCGCATTTTTGTAAGAGCAGGTGGAAGGTGGGAACGGCGCGACCAAGCTGGTTTGTCTTACCTGCTCTCAGCCGTTCTTACTAAAGGCACTGATAAACTTTCCTCTCTAGAAATTGCCGAGCGCATAGAGTCAGTCGGAGCCAGTCTGGGTACTGATGCATCTACCGATTATTTTCTATTGAGTCTAAAAACAGTTGCGGCAGACTTTCCGGAAATTTTAGAACTAGCAGCACAACTGCTGCGATCGCCCAGCTTCCCAGAAGCCGAAGTCGAACTAGAACGGCGTCTTGCTCTCCAAGATATTCGTTCCCAGCAAGAACAACCATTTACAATTGCCTTTGACCAGTTGCGGCAGGCGATGTATCAGCAGCATCCCTATGCCTTATCAACTCTAGGAACGGAAGCCAGCATGTCGTCGCTATATCGTGGCGATTTGCAGCGCTACCACCAAACTTATTTTCGCCCGGATAATATTGTCGTTAGTATTGCCGGACGGGTGGCGCCAGAAGAAGCTATAGATTTGGTAAATCAAGCATTTGGCGATTGGCAGAGTCCCCCGCTACCCCTGACTGGACTGGATCTACCCAAGATTACCCCCAATCCCACTTGGATGGCTACAGCACAAGAGACGCAGCAATCAATAGTGATGGTAGGCTACCAGTCTCCATCGGTGCGAAACCCCGACTATGCTGCGATGAAGCTGATTAATACCTATTTGGGCAACGGTCTTTCCAGCCGCTTATTTGTGGAACTGCGGGAAAAACTAGGCTTGGCGTATGAAGTATCGGCTTTTTACCCCACGCGGTTAGATGCGTCGCAATTTGTGGCTTATATGGGCACAGCCCCGGAAAATACCGCGATCGCCCTCTCAGGCTTGCGGAAAGAAGTAGAACGGCTGTGTAACACCAAACTAAGCGTTGATGAACTGCAAGCAGCCAAAAACAAGCTGCTGGGTCAATATGCACTAGGCAAACAGACTAATGCACAAATTGCTCAGGTTTATGGTTGGTACGAGACTATAGGGTTGGGAATTGAATTTGATAGCAGGTTTAATGTCGAAGTTGCCGACGTAACAGCAGAAATGGCGCAAGAAGTGGCTTGCCGATACTTTATTGAACCTTATGTGTCTCTAGTTGGCCCATCAGCAGCAATAAATACCGTATCCTAAACGCGCATCGCTGCACCCTGTCTGTTAAGTTTAATGTCAGGTGTGGATAGGGTGAGCGGTGAGACCAATGATTTATCTAAAATCTGCATTCCCAGGATCTTATTTGGGAAAGAGGCAAAATCTAAAATTTAGCAAGCCATTTGTGGGAATATTGGGGTGTTTGTCGTTAATAACGCCCTTAATTAGTCCTTGGTGTCATTCTGGCGCGATCGCGGCTGATATCGAATACATCGCCCAGGCTAATCCCCCAACGGCAAGCAACCGACCAACTTTAAGAACGGGTAGCCGGGGCGTCGAAGTGTCGGAACTGCAAGCGGCTCTTAAATTATTAGGATATTATACGGGGCCAGTGAATGGCCTCTATGGAGACACTACCGCGATCGCCGTCTCCCGGTTTCAGCAGGCAGCGGGTTTAAAATCCGATGGGATCGTTGGCGCTACAACCTGGGATCGCCTGTTTCCATCGACTACCGTCGCAGCCACACCAGCAGCAGTTACGATACCCTCGGCATCACCTCTAATAACTCAGATACCCTCCCCAGCACCAACACCTAACTCAGCGGCAACTTTTCCCATTCCATCTGCTAGCCCAGCAGCCGTTCCTAGCAGTCCTGCGCCCAGACCAACTGCGCCCCCCCTCAGACCCATTACCCCCAGCAGAATTACCCCACAAAGCCGCACTACAACAACTGCTGCTAGCGCAGTCACCTCCAATCGTCAGACAACGCCCCGGAATTCATTAGCGACGCAGACAGCGACTAACTCGCCGTCGAAAACAGTAGATTTTCCAATTTTGAGGCTGGGGATGCAAGGTTCAGCAATAGCGACATTGCAACAACGGCTGCGATCGCTTGGCTTTTTAACCGTTAGGGTGAATGGCATCTTCGATGAACCAACCCAAGCCGCCGTCCAAGCCACTCAAAGGCGCTTCCGGCTTCAACCGGACGGTGTAGTTGGAACTGCAACATGGAACGTTCTGTTGCGTTAAGTAGTGGTTAATTTTTAGAGCGATCGCCCAGCAAGGTCTTCATACTCAGACCGGATTATCGCGCTTAATATCTGCACTGGTTATTGCCTAGAGCGATCGCCACAATGGGACATTTGTTCCCGTCAGCCATAAATTTCTAACCTCTAATCGCAAATTTATAACTAATATCAATCCTTAGATGGAGGAGATACTCCATTCTGTGGATAGAGTGACAACGAGTATTCCAGCCTTAAATTAGTATATAAGGACACGAGAAAGAAACTCTTGGGTAGCTAACAAAAAGAATTAGTAAACCCTGTAATTAACCGAGTGCAACTGTTGTCAAAAATATTCTTAATGTCCTCATTTAATAAAAGGAGATTTGCAAACAGCCATGTCAACTAATCACAATACTAATTCAAATAGCGATACGGTTAATAGTCCTAAAGACTATTCTAACGAAGGTTCTTACCGGGATGGCTACATTCACGGCGCGACTACCGAGCGACGTTTAAACGAAGAAAGCTATATTGAGAGCGAGCGCGGTACTGGTAATGGTTTGGTACTGGGCATAATTCTCGCAGCGCTCGCCGCTCTGGGTATCGGCTCTGCTTACGTTCTGACGCAGCGAAATGAGCCGGCTTCCCGCACTCAGCCTTCCACACAAATTATTCCCATTCCAGTTCCTAATAACAGCCAGCCTCAAAGAAGCGAACCTCAAAGCAGCAAAAAAGAGACAACGATAATTGAAAGAACCGTAGACAAAACAAAAGAAATTGTTCCGGTTCCTCAACAACAAGAACCAGCAAAACAAGCACCTACTACACCAGATATTAACATTAATCTCAACAGTCAGGAAAAACAAGATACTGACGCTAAAGCCTCCACCGAACCAACTCAAACTGGCGCATCTGACAAACAAGGTGCATCGGAAGATAAGTAACCGTAGCTACTCATAAACGCTTCAAATCTGCTCAGCAGATATTTTTTAACAATTTTCTTCTTTCATAAATCCATCAATACTTCCTGGCAAAAACTATGGCTAACCTACACAATCGCAACCCGAATAACCATGAAACTACTGGGGATAGAGACGGGCAAACTCCCACCAATAGCACCCCCACCAACTCAGTCAACCCGCATCCCGTCAACCCAGAGCCAGCTAATACAGTTTATCGGGACGGTTACGTTCACGGTCGTACTTCCGAGCGCCGCCTAAACGAAGATGGGCTAGAAGTTCGCGATAACAACAACGCTGCAAGGGGCTTATTAATTGGCATCGGTCTCACATCGCTGCTAGGTTTGGCCGCAGGTGCTGCCTTCTTACTCAATCAAAGACAGCCAGAGGCTCCCTCGTCAGTTGTAGTCCCCGTACCTGTAAACCCAGCTTCACCAACGCCTTCACCTTCAGCATCTGTTGCGCCGCAAAGCCAAACAATCATTAGAGAAAGAACCGTTGAGAGTTCTCCACGAGTGATTGTGGTTCCGCAGCAACAAGCTAGCCCTCAAGCAACACCAAAGGTTAACGTTAACGTTACCCAGCCAAAAGCCAGCCCTCAACCAGCGCCAAAGGTTAACATTAGTGTTCCTCAGCAACCAGCAGCAAGTCCGGCTCCACAGAACACGACTATTAATGTAACGCCTAGTTCACAGAGCCAGAATCGTTCGGGGGCTTCCGGCGCTGATACATCGGGTTCAAGCACAAGCCGGAACCAAACTCGGACGGAGACGACTGACTCTAGTTCATCGCCTGCTAGAACCGGGGGCACAAATGGAACGGGGACGAGCAGCGGTAGCCAATCGGGTGGTACTAACTCCACCTCGCCTGCTGGTGGAACCGGGACCTTGAATGGAACGGGGACGAGTAGCGGTAGCCAATCGGGCGGTACTAATTCCACATCGCCTACTGGCACTGGAACCAGCGATTTTAATGGCAATGGGACGGGTAATTCCAACGTTGATACGCCAAATTCCAGCATTCAAAGTTTGCCAAATTCCAGCATTCAAAGTTCGCCTACTGGAACGCAAAATTTGAATGGTTCAGGAAATAACGGCTCTACAGGCACAGGTACAGGTACTGGTACAGGTACGACGGGTACAGGTACGACGGGTACTGGTACAACTGGAACCACATCGGGTAGCGGTTCTACCTCGGGTGGTGGAACTGGTTCAGGCCAATAGATTTTAAACGCGCTTAGTACTTAGTAGCCCCCTCTAAATTAGAGGGGGTTTTGTTTTGTATGGTGTAAGTGAACAAATATTCGCTAAACATTTCAAAAGATAAAAGGCTATGAACTTTAGTAAAATAATGGGTTGGTTCAAAGATGCAAGTGCTAACTTAAAAGCAGGCACAAAGAAGTAGAAACCTTCAGAACAATCTTCGGATTTGAGCCTGTGCCTCCCGCTCGTATCCAACGCAATTCCTAATCGCTGTAGCATCTCTAAAGAAGTAGCATTGCGCTAGTAGGCTGATTTAGTTAGCGATCGCAGCTATTAAAGCGCAGCTCTAGAATTGCTGTCTGATTCGACAGCAAGATGCAGAAGTCAGAAGAGGTTAGTTGCGAATTCAGTCCACCGTATTAGAGTTAACTTTTTGTCCTTTCTATTTGTTGAGTCCGCTGACAGTTCATTTCTCGTTCCATAAACCCGCCTTTCTCCTGGCGGGTTTTGCGTTTTTAGGGCATTAAGATAAGTGACAGAATATTTGAATTGCTTGCCAAATTTCAGGTAGGACGTTACCGAGGGCGTGATCGCTCTCTAGTTCAATTAACTCCACCCAAGGACGTTGAGTAGCAAATTCTTGGCTAGCTGAAATGGGGATAACTTCATCTTCCCGACCGTGCAGTATTAAGGTGGGAATTGGACGCTGTAGCTGTTCGTCTTGATACTGCGCGGCGTCTAGAACGAATTGATAATTTAGGGGGAGCGATCGCTTCTCGCCATAATGATAAACAGATAAAAATTGCTCTGTCTGCCAGCGTTGCAGTTGTTCTTCCCCCAATTTAGGCAACCAGTGAGAGAGAAACCCAAAAGCTGGAGCAAGTAAAACTAAGCGCTGCACTTGGGGATATTTTTGTGCCACCCATGCAGATGTTAAACCGCCTAAACTCGAACCAATTAAAGTTACTGGCATCCCATCGGAGGGGAATTCCGCAGCGACTTGTTGAAACTGGCGCGTTAGAGTTAAGCCAGAGAAATCACCTTGATTGAGATCGGGGATAGAGAGGGGAATATCCAGGGAAGAGAAGCGATCGCGCACATACAATGCTTTAGCAGATAGCGGACTAGAAGCGAATCCATGCAAATAAATGTAACTTGTAGTATGCATCCCAATTGGCTTGTACTTAGTGGGAAAATTCAGGAACTTCGCAACGCTACAATCGGATCTAGCCTAGCAGCTTGTCTAGCGGGAATCACCCCAAAAAATAGACCGATACCGCCAGATACACCAACTGCAAGAGCGATCGCTCCTAAAGAAAGCCCCCCTTTAAGAGGAGTATAAATTCCAATCACAACAATAGAACCCGCTCCGAGTAACGTACCGATCGCACCCCCAACCAGGGATAGAATCATTGCTTCAATTAGAAACTGCTGCAAAATATCAAATCGCGTAGCTCCCAGTGCCTTGCGTAAGCCAATTTCCGCAGTACGTTCTGTTACCGAAGCTAACATGATATTCATAATTCCAATACCCCCAACAAACAGGGAAATACCAGCCGTAGAACCCAACAACAACGTTAAAGCACCAGTAACATTATTAGCAGCAGCTAGAGCATCAGCTTGGTTGCGTACAGTAAAGTCATCTTCACCAGAAATTTTATGGCGCAGGCGCAGTAAATTAGTCACTTGATATTCTGCTATATCCACATTCTCTTCATTAATAGCAGTTACTGCAATAGAATTAACAGCAATTCCATAGGGTGAAGTTCTTCCCACCAAAAGACTTGACGCAGTAGTAATGGGAACAAATGCCGATTCATCCTGACTATTCCCAGCGCTAGCGCCTTTTTCTATCATTACTCCAATTACCTGGAAACTACCGTTATTCAGGCGCACGCTTTCACCAATAGGAGAACGATCCCCAAATAGTTCAACTGCTAGTTGAGAACCTAAAACTACTACACGGCTATTGCGTTCTACATCTGGTGCGGTAAAAAAACGTCCTGAATCTACTGGAAAATTACGCACGCTCACAAAAGCTGGCAGCGTTCCAATGACGCTAGTTTGCTTGGCGTTGCTGCCATAACTAACTAATGCTTGACTGCTAATTTGTGGAGCAACTTCTTTAACTGAGGGAACTTGCGATTCTATAGCACTGGCATCAGCCAAAACTAAAGTATTTTGTCTCTGGCTACCGCGTCGAACATCACCGCTTCCGGGAAATACATATAGAAGATTTGTGCCTAAAGATTGAAGCTGTTCTGTGGTATATTTCTGCGCTCCTTGTCCCACTCCCACCATTGCAATTACTGAGGCATTGCCTATAATAATTCCTAAAACGGTTAATAAACTCCGCAGACGATTTGCTGAGAGCGTTTTTACCGCCATTGTTACGCTTTCTGAAATATCCATAATTGGGAATGGGGAATTGGGAATCAAAACCGCGTGTCATTCTTTACTACATTTTGAGCAGGCGATCGCTCCACTACATTTCGCTCAGAATGACATCTTTATAGCGATGCTGGGAAACATTTAAAAATGAACTATTAACGCTGAATAAAATATTACCTAAATCTTACAGGCAACCCGCCGCCGCCGGCTCCTCCTCTTCCACCACTACCACCAGATCGAGATCTGGGGGATCTCTGTACATAGACAAACACTTGCTCTCCCGGCTCTAAACCTTCCAAAATTTGAGTTTGATCTCCTAGTGAAAAGCCTAGTGTAACTGGCTGGAATTGGGGTTGTTGATTGGCGTCGGGAACCATAACTCCAGTTTTGCCTTTTTGAGTAATAATGGCAACAGTAGGCACAACAACGGCATCTTTAATGCTTTCACCTACAAAAGTTAGGTCAAGATTCATCCCCGCTCGGAGTTTATTTTGACCAGTTTCTAGAGATATCCGCACTTGAAAAGAAGTAACGTTTTGCTCGACAACTGCCGCTGGCGCAATTAATCGCACCTTCCCGCGAAACTTTTCTCCCGGAAAGGCATCTGCTTTAACCTCGACTGTTTGATTGAGGCGAATTTGACCGATATCTCTTTCTGGTACTTTGGCTAGAACTTCTAGATTGTTAGCGATCGCCACAATAGAACTAGAAGTTGCTGAAGATGTAGAAGAAGCTGAAGTAGTTGGAGTCACAAAAGCGCCTACATTGGCATACTTTTGCGTAATAGTACCGCTGAAAGGCGCTGTAATTATTGTGTCAGTTTGTTGCACTTGAACAGCTTTTAACTGAGCTTTGGCTTGAGCTACTAAAGCTTTATTTTGGGCGATTTCTTCTGGACGAGTGCCATTCAAAAGTTGTTGTAGCGCTTGGCGTGCTTCTGCAACAGCGGCTTCGGCTTGGATAATTTGCTCTCGGCGAGTACCGTTGCGAAGCAAATCTACTTTCTTCTGAGCTTGTTGAAGATTAGCTTGAGCATTGCGCTCGTTTGTTAAAACTTCATCGAGTTGATCTTGAGCGATCGCTCCACTCTGAGCCAATTGCTGATATCTAGTAGTGCGTTCTTTTGTTAGGTTAAGTTGCGCTTGCGCTGCATTTACTTGAGATTGTGCTTGAAAAATTTCTTCTGGACGACTACCAGCTTTTGACTCAGCTAGCTTTGCTTCAGCTTGTGCCAGACGCGATCGCGCCTGAGCAATTTCTGTAGGACGACTACCAGCGATCGCCAGAGCCAGACGCGCCTCTGCTTGGTCTACATTAGCCGCAGCTTGGGCAATTTGGGCTTGAATTTCTGCATCTTCCATCCGAGCAATTATTTGCCCTTGTTGTACCTTATCTCCTTGCTCGACTAAAAGCTGTGCTATTCGACCAGATCGTGTGGGACTTAAATTAACCTCTTTTATAGGTATTGCCGTACCGCTAGCACTAATCTTGACGCCCAAATCTTGTGTTTTTACTTCTACTGTTAACCCCTTCTGGCGCTGTGTCGGTTGTTTGTTAACAAACTGGGTATAAGCAAAAAATCCCCCACTTCCAATTAGCGTTGTTAGAACTAATCCAACCAGCCAACGTGGGGGTTTATCAACTTTGCCAATTAGGGGAATTTTCATTGCCAGCCATTGTTCATTGGTCATTGGTCATTAGTAAGGACAAAGGACTTTTGACAAAGGAGGATTACCCATTACAAATTTTTTTAAGTTTAAGTATAACCGGGAAAGATTTAATCACTTTTATTCCTATCTAAGCTTTAATGGGTGCTTAATCTAGTGTAATATCAGTCCGACGATTGGTTTTAAATCTAATAATTTATGCTAAACTCCACCAATCGCGATCGCTTAATATGGTTAATTAAAATTATCACCCGCCAGCGCTTTTAAGATCTGACTAATGGCTTAAGTTATCTTAACAGAACTGACAAAGAGATTTAGTCAATTTTAATAGACTTGAGCTATTAGCCCAGACCTTAATTTCCGGTTGGGTGAGAGCCTTTAATAAAGAGCTATAACGCTTGTTAAGGCGCTAATTGAGGCTGTTTATCTCTACTTTTTCCCTGTCGGTTGCGGAAATTTCCTCCCCGCTTTTTCATCAATTGGTCAAGCTTAGCGCGTTGCTCAGTAGTTAGTTTCTCGCGCATTTCCAACATACTTGAAAAGCGTAAATCCTCAACCTCCTGCCGCAACGCTTGAACCTTCTGATGTTGCTGACGGATTTGATCTGAAGAAGCTGTACCCGACATCATCCGGCGCATTTCTTCGGATGCTTGACGCAAATTTTGCTGGCTAGTTTGCATCCTGTCTTTGTACTTAGCACGAATTGCCTCCATATCGCGAATTTGCTGCTGGTTGAGACCAAGTTGCTGCATAAGCCGAGCCTTACCTCGCTCCATACGGCCTTGGCCAGGTTGGTTTTGAGCGACAGTTTGGGGAAAATTGGAATTGGGTTTAGCAACAGCAACAGCACTACCGAAAGCAAGAATGATAGCTGTTAAAACAGAAACATGACGTAAAAGCATTGTCTTGAGCGGTGAGGTGATAACTGATATTTTATATTTGATATTTTTTTAATAAAAGTGGTTCCCCGTTAAGGATAAGGGCTGAACTATCAATTCAGCCTATATCCTTCAGCCTTTACTCAAAATTTATAGGCTTTGAGTTGGCGCTGCTGGAGACTGTTGACCTCTATTCTTCCCAGTATAGTTACGACGATTTGCTTGCCGATTTTGCTTCATTTCGTCAAACTTGGCTTGTTGCTCTGTAGTCAGTTTGGCGCGGATTTCTGACATACTTGCAGATTTTATATCTTGCATTTGCTTCTTCAAACCTTGCATCTTTTGCTGTTGTTGCGCGATCTGATCTGCTGAAGCGTTATTTGTCTTCAACTGGCGCATTTCTTGTTTGGCTTGACGCAAGTTTTCCATGATAGGCTGCATCTGGGGTTTGTACTTCTCCTGAATTGCCTGTATATCCTGCACTTGCTGCGCGTTCAGACCGAGTTGCTGGGTCATCCAATTCTTACCACGTTCTCCGCGCCCTTGACCGGGTTGATTTTGCGCGACTGTTTGCGAAAAATCAAAATTTGGCTTGGCAACAGCAACAGCGCTACCTAAAGCAACCATCAGAGCGGCTAAAACAGAAACGCGACGTAAAAGCATAGTGTTGAGAGCTGAGTTGTTAGTTAATAATTGAAAGTCGATTGTTCGTGGTTGATTGTTGATGGCAATGAACCATGAAATTAGGAACGCTAGACAATAGATAGATGCTTAATTGATTGGCATCCAATCTTCTTCTGGACTATCATCCACGACGCTAGTCCAGTTGTTTTCTAGAAAAGCTTCGAGAGTGCCAGTGTCAACCTGTGCGGTGCGCGGTGTTAGGAAGTGAGATCCTGCTAAAGCAAAGATTGCACTAGCGGCGATCGCTGGTGTTACTATCCACAACAGCCGACGTTGAGCAGGCGGATCTTGTGAATATGCGAGACTACGCATAATCTGCTGTTCTAGATCGGGTGCAGCAGTTGGAGGATCTGGGCGATGCCCGCGCAGAAAATCTACTAAGCGTTTATCGTCCTCATGATGTGGGAACTTCGTCATGGCTGAACTCCTTGTTTTTGAAGGAATTGTCGCATTGCGTCACGCGCATGGAACAGGCGAGACTTGACGGTTCCCACCGGAATCCCTAGAATCTGCGCTACCTCTTTTTGCGGCACATCCTCCAAGTCATGCAGAACCAGTACAGCGCGATGTTCTAAACTAATTTGAGCGAGGCCGCGTTGCACCAAATCCTGATAGTGTAGATGCATCAAATCGGGGGCTTCCTGTTCGACTGGTTGCGTTTTGCTCAGAGTTTGCCTCTGGGTGTTGGCTTGAGCAAAGTGTCGCCGCTGATCGGAGGCGACATTCCACGCTATGCGATAAAGCCAGGTGGAAAATTGGGATGCCTGCCGCAGATTTGGCAATCCTTTCCAGGCGCGGAGGAAAACTTCTTGCACCAAATCATCTAGGTGTGATGCACCAGAAAGTTGGTAAAGGGCGGATCTGACTCGTTGCTGATGACGGTGGTAGAGTTGTCGGAAACTTTGCGTGTCTCCCTCTTTGCACCGCTTTATTAGGTAAGCATCGGTGTCGCGAGCAGATTTGTCGCTGGGTTGTTCGCTTGTTAGCCCATCGAATGGTACAGACGGCACCGATTGCATCTCCCTCACCAGTTTGTTCTATGGATTAGACCCAGGTGGTAAGAAAAAGGTTCAAGGGCGATCGCGCTAATCCTGTCGTCGCGCATAAAACCCCAAATGGTTAGCAATGGGACGCTGGCGCATGGGGATGCGCGTGTGAATAGGTGAGTTGAGCGATCGCGTCCCCGAAGCATTAGCAACTACCAGCGTTGTCGATCCGCCGCCGTCCAAGTTCAGCGCTTTATAAGCACCCAACTCCATCACAATATCTGTCAGTTCAGGCAAGGTCATACCCTCGCTATATTTAGTCTGACGACCATCAACAATAATTAGCCACAATTTCTCGCCGCTTTTATCAATAGCTACGGCGGTGCGCGGATACAGATCGTTCTTGGTGGGATTATCTTTTAGCACCACAGGCTTACCGCCATCAACAAAAACATCACCACCCGACAATGCTTGAACTGCACTCTTTTCGCAACTTTCTCGACGGATTTGGACGCGGTTATCAGGTGCAAAACACAACACAGTCGAGTCTGACTGGCTAGATGAATAGCTATTTCCATTTGAGATAACTTGCCCGAATACGCTCACTGGTTCGCCGTTGTGGGGGTAATAATCCAACGGCCCGTTTTCACGAAATGGGCCAAAAAAGCTGCCATTAATAGCGAGTTGCAACTTAAACTCTTTAACAAAATCAGAGGTAGTTTGCGCCCTCAACTCATATGGCTGCCCGGTTTGCTTGTCCCACCCGTTTGGTTTTCCCGGTGTCACCAAAACCCCAATTCCCGGTGCGGTTAGGTCAATGGTAACGATGTGAATTGTATTTGGGCGTGGCGTTGAACGGGCAAAACGCCGATAAAAGATACCCTGAAATAGTTGTTGCTGCGTCTCGGTGCGGGGGGGACGGCTTAGAAGTAACGCACCATAAATTAATAAGAGTAGTAGCGGTATCCCCAAGATAGTCAGGGAAACGGCGATCGCGGCTCGCTTCAGGGTGATTTTTGGTCGTTTGCTCATGCTGGTAAGCTTCATTAAGGCAAAAGTAACCGCAGTTTCAGACCTTAATTACTACACTTCTCTATTAATAAATTCCTGCATCAATGGCTTTTTAAGAAATTTTATCAAGCGCGATCGCTCTTAAAAATACACAGTATAAAATTATTAAAAACCCGCCCTTAGAAATTTCCAAGAGCGGGTAACTAATTACTACGAAGCTAAATTTATCTTAGGGTAACAAACTCTTCTGCTGTTGAAGGATGAATACCAACGGTAGCGTCGAAATCTTTCTTGGTGGCTCCCATCTTAACTGCGATCGCTATCCCTTGTATTATCTCTCCGGCATTTTCCCCAACCATATGCGCCCCTAGCACGCGATCCGTCTTTTTATCCACTACCAACTTCACCATCACTTTCTCTTCTGCACCAGTCAAACTGTGGAACATCGGGCGGAATCGGGCGCGATATATCTGCACGCCGTCGTCTCCCAACTGCTCTTTCGCTTGCGCTTCGCTTAAACCAACCGTACCCGCTTCCGGTTGAGTAAACACCGCCGATGCTACATTTTCGTGACTGAATACGCGGCGATTATTCCCAAACTCAGTATCAGCAAAACAGCGACCTTCGCCAATCGCAACTGGTGTTAAATTAATCCTGTTGGTGCAATCGCCTACAGCGAAAATATTAGGCACAGAAGTGCGGCTGTATTCATCAACTTTGATGGCGGATTCTACACTATACCCATCTATTGCCGGCGAACCTTGGTTTTCACCTTTTACAACTTCAACACCTGCATTCTCCAAACCCAAACCGCCTAATTTGGGAACGCGACCGACAGCAACTAAAACTTGATCCGCCCTTAGTGTCGTCTCCGCGTCTTTGCCTTTTTCAACAAACTTGACGTTAAGACCTTCTGGCGTTTTCTCGACGCCTTTACCCGTGCAATTAGTAATAATTTTGATGCCATGTTGAGCCATCGCATCTTGAATACCAACGCGGATATCATCATCAAAGCCTTTGAGGATGCGATCGCCCCTCAGCACCAATGTAACCTCGCTGCCAAGTCCGTGCATAATACAGGCAAACTCTACAGCAATATAACCCGCGCCAAAAATAACAATCTGCTTGGGTTGCTCTTTAAGGAGAAATATCTCGCGAGAGGTGATGCAATGTTCCTTTACTCCTGGTAAATCTGGTCTAGCTGCTTCCCCTCCAACGGCAATTAATATCTTATCTGCCGTATATTTGCGCCCGTCTACTTCGACAGTATGAGCATCTACTAAAGAGGCGCGACTCCTAAACAATTCCACTCCAGCTTTTTCCAGAAACCCAATATGCATCTCGCTGAGACGGCGGACTTCCTTATCGACCGAGGTAATCATTTTCTCCCAGTCTAAGCTTCTTTCACCCACACTCCAGCCGTAACCTGCTGCATCCTCAAACAAGTGGGAGAACTTAGAAGCGTAAACCATTAATTTTTTGGGGACGCAACCGCGAATCACGCAAGTTCCGCCGACTAAATCGTTTTCTGCGATCGCTACTTTTGCTCCGTAGCTGGCAGCACGTTTAGAGCTAGCCAAACCACCAGAACCCGCACCAATCACAAACAGATCGTAATCGTATGTCATAGCTTATTGCTAGTTGTTAGTTGGGTAATGAGTAATCGGGTATTAGGGTATGTAGTTACGAGTTATTAATTTAAAACGTGCTACTTGGCTACGTTAACAAAATTCATAAATCATAGCTCCCCCCATGCCCCATTCCCATTTTCACTTTTTCGGTGAATTTGGCGATGGACGGTTGGGTGAAGCGGGCGTGTCAGTATCGCGCGATCGCGGCGTGGGCGCATCATTTTGCAGCTGTTGACGCCCGTTGCGAATTACCCTCAGCATATCGCCCAACTGCTGCTCGATGTTTGTCAAAACTCGGTCGGCGTAGTCGTCTGCTCCAAGCTGAATATCCTCGCACTCTTCGAGCGCCATTTGCCGCATTTGCTCTAGTTCCTGTTGTGCTTGCAACCGCAGGCGCTCAATTTCCGCGAGCGTTTGCTCCTGCATGAGTTCGCACTCTTCTTGCACTCGTTCTCGGATCAGTTCTGCTTCTCTTTCTGCCTGTCGGATGATACCTATTTCATCCAATATCTGATCCGCTCTGCGTTCGGCTTCCTGAATAATTGCCTCACCATAATCCTCTGCTTGCCGGATAATATCTTCCTTATGCAGCACTATGGCTTCCGCTTCGCGAAATGCTTCTGGCAAATTTAGGCGCACGACATCCAACTGGTCGAGTAGTTGTTCCTCATCAACCAGCGTGCGTCGAGTAAAGGGAATACGGGGACTATCCAGAATCAGTTCTTCGAGTCTGTTCAGCTCCCGCTGAATATCTACACCTCCCGATCCACTCTGGGGCGATTCACCCTCGTTGCTAGGTCCGTCGCTATCTGGGTCGAGTCGGGATGGGTCTTGGCGTAACATCGGTAGATATCTAGGGCAACGTGCTGGGGAACAAGATGATCGACGGAGCCGCCAAATTTGGCAATCTCTTTCACTACGCTACTACTTAAAAAGCTGTATTCGTTAGATGTGGCGAGAAAAACTGTCTCAATTTGATCCCAGAGGGTTTTATTAGTATGAGCCATCTGGAGTTCGTGTTCAAAATCGGAAAGCACTCGCAATCCTCGCAGCAGCGCAGTAGCTCCACGCATTCTGGCATAGTTTACTGTCAGACCATCAAAGCTGTCTACTTCTACATTCGGCAGATGTTGCGTACACACGCGAATTTGCTCTATGCGCTGCTGCACGGTAAACAGGGGCGTTTTGTTGGGATTGAGCAGAAGCGCGACAATCACCCGCTCAAAGAGCTTGCAACCCCTCTCTATAATGTCGAGGTGCCCCAAGGTAATCGGATCGAAGCTGCCTGGATAAATTGCAATCACACGGGTAAACCCTAGAGCTAGCTTTGGCAATTGTACTGAACTATGGTGACAATTTTATGAATTTTTTGAATAAAATTACCTTTAAACGTTTATTCAAGAACGCGATCGCCCTTTTATTATTATCGTAACTCTTGTAACAACCCTCTTGTCACTTATTAGCTATATCAGTTTAGCATACAGTTTTGTAGATACAAAATGCTATTTAGGCATACCTTATAATGTCAGTTGAACCTATTTATTTTTAATTGTAAAAATTGTTATTTAACCGCAACTTTGAGGTTAAACGCAAGAGTTTGTAGCTAGTTGTTATGATATTTTGCCTGTTAATGTAATTTTTCTAAGTTCTACCTATTTACATCAAATACGCATAATTATCAGCAACAACGGCAGGTAATAATTTGCAAATTTTACCAAAATACTTTTTATTCCATGTACTACTCTAGTAAGCAAATATGTTGTAAAAAGCGATCGCACTGCGGAAGCACCACCAACCTGCGGTAGGATATTTTCTAGTTGTTGGCGATCGCCATAAAACCAATAGCCTATAGAATAATATGGATATGAGGATATTTTAGGTAAACGCAAACAAAGATTGTCAGAAAAGCCTGACTTATTCAGCCTAAAGTTTAAACAACATTGAAAGCTAAAGAAAAAGCCATATTTTTTCAACAGTTAGCCGCTATGCTGAACTCTGGCTTGACAGTACAGCACAGCTTAACTATGGCGGTAAAAGAGCGCCATTCATCCTTCGCGCGCTATATACAAAAAGCCAGCGCAGCGGTGGGATCGGGGATGGATTTAGCAAGCGCGATCGCCCTCCAACCTAACTATTTTGACGCTTGGACGATCGGCTTGATACGCGCCGCCGAATACAGTGGAACATTGCCAGAAGTTTGTCGGCGAATAGCGATCGCAACTGAAACAGAACAGCGACGAGAAAGACTTTATCTTTCGGTGAGGCTAGCAGCGATCGCTATTATTTGGAGCATATTATTACTAATAGCAGCAATATTCAAAAAGCAGACAAGCGGTTTGATGAAACCGGGTTTCTGGATATATGCTTTAGGACTCGGCTTAGTTTTGTTTTTCGCAAGTCTTATACCTTCTCGCTACCCCAGCCGAGGATTGCATCAATTGACGGCAAAAATACCCGGATTGGGAAAAGTAATCGAGGCGCGATCGCTGCTTTATTTAGGTGATTTGGCATTACCTTTGAGTGCGGGGATACCGATTTTGACCGCCCTAGAATTGCTGCGATCGCACATCCGAGATCCTCAAATGGGAGAAAATATAGCCAAAGCCTCTAGGCAAATTCGCAGCGGAAGAACCCTCACAGAGAGTTTACAAAGCAAGATACCACCAGTAGCCATCCAAATAATCCGCACTGGCGAAGAAACGGGTAATTTAGACAACGCTTTCCAAAGATTAGCAGTATATTACGAGGGTGAGCTAGAGCGCTCGCTTCTTCAGTTACAAAGTATTTTGCGCCCTGTAAGCTTGCTAACTGTTGCTGCTTTAATTGTTGCTCTTGGAGTTCGGCTCATCACATCATTTATGAACTCACTACCAGGATAATTTTTGATATCCCGCATCCCCAGGTACACCCTGGAAATGCCTATTCTGTAAGTTTCCGCCTCCAGTGAAACGAGAAGACAAGAAATTATTCTTAAGGCATACTTAAACCTCTAAGCGTCTCCTGCTCTTTCAAACCCTTACTCTGAACTAATACCCCAAAACGTCCCAACCCTGCTGGATCTATCAGTTGGTGTAAAGCATCGCGACGCCGCAACAGCTTTTGGATATCTTGTCCGCAACTAGAGGCGAGATTAGCAATGCGATCGCCCATCCCCAACGCCATCAAAAACATCCCTTGGTGAGTAAACCCCACTCGCTGCAATCCGCACAACTCCCCCCATCGTTCCAAAGCAGTAAAATCTACATGGGCAGTTATATCCTGTTGCCCAATATTTATATAAGGATTGTCGTGATGTCGGTGCTTATAGTAACACTGCAACGTACCGCGCGAGCGCTGTGGATTGTAATACCTCACAGCGGAATATCCATAATCAATTGTCAGCAAATACCCCCGATTTATCCTATCTGCTACCACACCCAACCAGTCCAAAGCTGCCAAATTCACCTCGCTGCGATATCCATCAGCATACGCACTCGATGGCAACTCAATTCCTACTAATTTAAAATACTCAGTTAGCTTTAGCGTTGAAAGTTCGCCACTTACTTCTACAAAGTTATCATTTGCAGTGACATAAATTTCCCGCAATTGCCCCTCTTCAACCACAAACTGATGCACGGGCAAAGCATCCACCAACTCATTAGAAAAACAGCAACCAGTTATAGAGGCGCTGGGTATTTCCTCCCAGCTACGCCAATAAATGCGCCCCCAATTAGTTATCCAATCTTGCAACATCTGTTGCTGTTGGGCAATCAATCCGGGTGCTTTTTCAACAATTACATACTCTAAAACATCAAAAAACTGCGGATAACTCTTTTGTAAATATCCCAGGACATCAGCAGCCAAAAGCCCTTGACCCCCCCCCATCTCCACTAACGTAAATGGTTTAGGGCGTCCCAGGATATCCCACATTTGGACAAATTGCTCTGCCAGCACTTCGCCAAAGTCAGCACAAAGGTGAGGCGAAGTAAAAAAGTCACCCTGCGAACCAATATTCACAGAAGGGCTAGCATAGTAGCCGTATTGTGGATGGTACAGCACCAAGTCCATGTATGAAGCAAAAGTAATGCGCTGGAGAGGGCTTGCTGCGATCGCGCTTCGCAGGGTTGCAGCTAATTCATCCATTTAACTTAGCTAGCACCTTAGCAACATTTTCACCCAGCTTCTCAACAGACGCCTGCTGATTGGGATCTTTCAAAGTGCCATCAGTATTAAAAACCTCATAAGCCTTAGAAACCGCTACCTGATCCGGAAGCACAATAACCTTAATATTTCCCAGTATTGAGCGGACGTGAACTAAACCGCGCATACCCCCGAATCCTCCTGGCGAGGCGCTCATAATAGCCGCCACCTTGTCAACATAACAAGCCAGCATTCCTTCTCCCGGTAATGGACGCGACGCCCAATCAATAGCATTCTTCAAAACGGGCGTAATGGAACTATTGTATTCAGGACAAGCTATAAGAAGTCCCTGATGTTGCATCATCAGTTCTTTCAACTTAAGTGCATTCGGGGGGATTCCCTCAGCTGCTTCAAGATCCTCATCATATATAGGCATGGGGATATCCCGCAGATCCAAATATGTCACCTCAGCCCCCGCTGATCTGGCTCCGTTTGCAGCAATTTGCACCAGTTTCTTGTTATAAGAGTCCTTCCGGGTACTACCAGCAAAAGCTAAGATTTTGGGCGTGTAAGCCATACGTGCTTCTAAGTAAATTTCCTATTATTCATTTCAATTCTAATAAGGATTATTACATAGCCACCCGCGCACCACTTATTCAGATACTCATAGGTAGCTAAGAGAATTCACTTACCACATCCCCAAGATTCCTCATAGTACATCCTGGGGAAAAACCCCCCTTAAAATCACAAGCCCACAAGAGATTTCGGTTTCACAGCCAGCAGACCTCCGAAATTCATTCCCCGACACAGCCAGAAAACGAAAAAACTCTCAACCACAGCCCAAACTTTAACGTGGAGGGGATTTTTCCAGCTAAACATAGCTAAAGCCAGAGAAAGAGAAAACTCTCAGCCACAGCCCAAACTTCAATGTGGAGGGGGCTTGGGGGACGCACCCCGTCCCCCAACGGGGGGATTGGGGGGAGACCCCCCAAATCCGGGTTTTTCTAACTAAACGTAGGCAAAAATAAATTTTCTAACCCCTAACCCCCATGCTGCGAGAGAAAAGCTTCGACTTCGGCTGCTGTAGGTTGGGATGCGATCGCCCCTGGCTTCATCGCCGTCAACGCACCAACAGCGCTGGCATAACTCACCACCCGCTTAGCCGCCTCCGGATCGCTAAGCGTCTTTATACCGCCTTGACATAACTGATGAACGAAACCCGCAACAAAACCATCGCCCGCACCAGTAGTATCGGCTACGTTGACTGAAAAAGCAGGCACATGTCCTTCGTTTTGCCCCAGACAGTAAGCGCAACCCTTGTCCCCATCCGTGATCGTGACACCCTCTATCGTGTCAAGACGGTAAGCGATCGCGCCTGCATCCGCTGTCCCAAACAACAACTCAGCTTCTTCTTTCGACAGCTTAAGGAAATCAACATGCTTCAAAAGATCGTAAATCGCTGGCTTGGCAAGGCTGGTATCTGGCCAAAATGTTGGCCTCCAATTTACATCTAATAAAATCTTCACGTGATGCCGATCTGCCAACTGAATAGCGCGTGCGATCGCCCCGCAGCTTTGCGGATAAGCCAACTCCAACGTACCCAAAACTAAAAAATCAGCGTTTTCAAACAGAAGTTCCGGTAATTCAGTAGCTTGCAGCCGAGTATCGGCAAATTCTGTCGTGTCGATCTCGCCAAACCCAGCAAACTCCCTATCGCCAGTTTGCGATCGCACCACGTAAACTTGCCGCGTCGGTGCTGTTGCGTGACGTTGCACGCCGCGCATATCTACACCAACTTCCTGCAATAGTTGCACCAGAGCCTCTCCCGGCTCATCCGACCCTACGCATCCAACAAAACCAGATGGCGTTCCTAACTTGACCAAAGCACAAGCAACATTCGCCGGAGCGCCCCCTGGATATGGAGTCCAGGATTCCACCTCGTTGAGCGATCGCCCGATTTGATCGGCCAGCAGATCGTACAAAATCTCGCCTAGACACAGAACACGGGGATTAGTCACAGCTGCATCCTCTTCACCTTTCTCAGCCTACCAGAGGCGTAACCCCGCGTTAAGGTATTAACATAAAAGAAATACTAAGTAGATATACTAAGGGGAAATTACTTATGGCTAATACCGAGCCTCTGACGCCCGCGACTCTCTCCGACCGGGAACTGCAAATTATCGATCTAGTGTCTGATGGCCTAACCAACGATAAAATTGCCCAGAAGCTGGAAATCAGCAAGCGCACGGTTGATAACCACATTAGCAATATACTGACCAAGACAAAGACCAACAATCGTGTAGAACTTGTACGCTGGGCTTTGCAGTGGGGGAAGGTTTGTATAAATGATGTCAATTGCTGCCCCTTGCCATCAGCTACTGATGAAGTAATTTCCTAGAACTTTGTTAAACAACTATGGTCATTGCTCTAAAGCCATTGACCCTGCGGTGGATGTTAGACAAAGGACGCGATCGCCGTCCTTTGTCCATACTCTCAATTACTTTATTAGTCGGATTGGCGGGATGTGGCGATCGCGGCTTTCTTACCCCTCCTCCGCAAATCCTCGGAGCCTCCCTCAACAGCCTAGCTGCCGATCGAGAACCCCGTTTTTCCTACGATGGTCGCTACTTAGTATTTAGCTCTAATCGGCAAGCTAACAGAGGTATATTTTTATACGATGTCACCTCACATCGCCTGATCGATCTTCCAGGACTCAACCAGTCTGGTATCCTTCAAGACCAGCCAGACATTAGCGCCGACGGTCGCTACATAGTTTACATATCAGAAGAGCGGGGCAAGCCGGACGTATTTGTTTATGACCGCCAGACGCAACAATCTGAAATTATCTCTGGCAATATTTTGAGCGAAGTCCGCCATCCCACCATCAGCGGTAACGGTCGCTTTGTTGCCTTTGAATCCAACCGTTCCGGGCAGTGGGATATTGAAATTTACGATCGCGGCAGCGTTGAAGTATCCTTACCCAACGGGCAGTCATCACCGATTAAGCGTCCTGGGAAATCCCAACCCTCGCCCGCTTCTAATTCACCAGTTCCGCCTCCGCCAGCTAAACCTTAAAAAAGCGCTACATATTATCAACACTCTCCGGTCTAGAGCCTATCCTAGAAACGGAATTAAGCGCGTTTACAAAAAATAAAAAGGCGATCGCGCTTCGTACAAAAATTTGCGATCGCTCCAAGACGTAAACGCTACAGTTGAAAAACATCTCAGTTAATCAATCTGCTTCTTAAAGTAGTGCTGCTTATGACTACTGCTGCTTCGGCTTCCTCACAGACCGACAACTTCTGGAGCTTTGACTTTACCGCTCCTCAACCCACACAGGATAGCGATATACTCAGGCAACTCAACTTCATACCTGGGTTAAAAGAACTCCTGATGCTGCGTCAAGTTCATGCTTTAGAACACGCAACCGTTTGGGTTCTCGGCGATACATCTAGACCACTTAACTTCAGAACTACTGGCAATCGCACGGCTAGCGACAATGACTTGCTCGGCGGCTTATCAACCGACCAAGGATTTTATCTCTACGGCCAAGTTAACCCAATCGACTTGCAACGCGCAGTTCGCATCGCCCTAAACCGCATTACCAGCGGCGAGTGGAACCTAGCCGTGCATCCTCGCTGCGGAACTAACTTGTCAGTCGGGATGCTAGTCACCGCAGGACTAGCCTTGAGCGCCCATCTCATACTGCCTCGCGGCCCCATAGAGCAAATCATCGGTTTGGGTATTGCTGCGGGTGCTGCTGCCCAGTTAGCCCCCGATCTGGGTAGCCTCGCCCAAAAGTATCTGACAACCGCAATTCCCTTCAATCTAGCTATAGAAGAAATTAGCGCTACGCCTGACATTTGGGGGCGTCCAGCGCAATTTGTCCGGGTGCGGTGGCTCGAACATTAACAAAAATTAAAAACTCTGTTACTCAGAGAGTCCTACTCCAGTAGTACCCTGAAGCTTAGTAACTTAAGGGAAAAAACACTTATGGTTCAACGTGGTTCAATCGTTCGGATTCTTCGCAAAGAATCTTTCTGGTTCCAGGACACTGGTACAGTAGCTTCTGTTGACCAGAGCGGCATCAAATACAACGTGATTGTCCGCTTCAATAACGTCAACTACGCTGGCGTCAACACCAACAACTTCGCCGTAAACGAAGTGTTGGAGGTTGAAGCACCCAAAGCAGGCGCGAAGAAAGCCGTGGCTAACGCTCCTACCTCAACTCCCATTGACGAAAGCAAGCGCAAAACTGGTAGCGGCGTTAAGGCCGGTAGTCAAGATAAAAGCGCTCGGGGTACGCAAGAATCTGGAAATAGCGATCCTCTGGTAGAGGGAGGCGGCAATCAGGGAACTGAAAAGCGTTAAGCTGTGCCAGAACTGCCTGAAGTTGAAACGGTTCGGCGGGGTCTCAATCAAGTCACGCTGAACCAAGAAATTATGGGTGGCGACGTGCTGCTAGAGCGCACGATCGCCCACCCTTTTTCTGGGGATGATTTTTTGACAGGTCTGAAGGGCACGGTTATTAACCAATGGCATCGGCGCGGGAAATACCTGCTGGCAGAACTGTCTAGATCTCACCTCGAACCTCTCAACCCCGACTCCGGACTCCAGACTCCGGAGTTAGGACAAAGCCCAGGGGGTTGGTTGGGGGTTCACCTGCGGATGACTGGTCAGCTACTGTGGACAGATCCCTCAGTGCCATTACAAAAACACACGCGATCGCGCCTGTTTTTCGACAGCGGGCGCGAATTACGTTTTGTTGACCAGCGCACGTTTGGTCAGATGTGGTGGGTTCCACCCCATACTCCACCAGAAACCATCATTACTGGCTTGCAGAGATTAGGATCAGACCCCTTTTCACCTGGTTTCACTCTGGAGTATCTAGCTGGGCAATTGAAAAATCGTCGCCGCCCGATTAAAACTGCCCTGCTGGATCAGTCTGTGGTGGCTGGGATGGGTAATATCTACGCCGATGAAGCTTTGTTTATCGCTGGCGTGCAACCAGAAACTTTGTGTGCTGACCTGAACTTAGATCAAATTCAGCGTCTGAGAGGAGCAACTATTAAAGTTTTGCAAGCTAGCATCGATGCTGGCGGCACTACATTCAGTAATTTCCTCAACGTGCAAGGTATTAACGGTAACTATGGCGGTGTTGCTTGGGTATATAACCGTGCTGGTCAAGCTTGTCGAGTTTGTACCACACCTATTTTGCGCCTCAAGTTAGCAGGACGCTCATCTCACTTCTGTCCTCAGTGTCAACGGCTAGAGAGAAGAGCGAATAGGTAAAAGAAGAATGATGAGTTATAAGTTTCAACTCCCAACTTATAACTCATCATTCTTAAATCTTAACTTTTAGCAATTACCCAAACTATCTTGAGCGAAACCGCGATGGAGCCGAAGAAGGATACTGCTGCGTTGAAGCTGCGATCGCGCCTAAAGTGAATTTATAAGAATTTACAAAAATAATAAGTATAAATATTAACTAAGTAGGCAAGTCTTGCGCTTGTAACAGCCCTCAAAAGCATACTGTGGCGGAGAGGACGATATCGACTAAGTGTTGTCACCAGGCTTGACTTTTACTTTTAGCTGTGGCGATAAGACAGCTTGCTGCATCGGTCTATGGCATTTTCAACTCAATCTTTACTTGCAGCTACCTTCTAAACCATTACAGCCTTAAAATCTGAAGAGAAGATTCCCAGAATAATAAAGATTGGGTTATGGCAGTAAAAAAAGGCGATTTAGTCCGCGCTATTCGCGAAAAGTTGGAAAATAGTCTGGAAGCACAAGCTAGTGACACGCGCTTTCCGCCTTATATGTTTGAAAGCAAGGGTGAGGTTGTAGACTTGCGAGGTGATTACGCACTCATCAAGTTTGGTCAAGTACCCGCTCCAAACGTCTGGTTGCGTGCCGATCAACTAGAACCTTTTAAGTAATTGCCAATGGCTACGTTCGCAGCGATCGCCCCCCCACCACCATTAAGCACTTAATCGATAGTAACCGCAAGCCCGGACGGAAATTGTCGAATTCATGCAATCGGGGGTTGCTTATTTTTCCCCCGCTTGTGCCCACTGCTTAATGGTAGGGGCAATTTTAAACAACAAATCCCGACTAATTTCCTTGTGCCATACCTCCAAAGCGAATATGGATTGCACGATATTTTTCTCGGCATTCCCTGCCGTTTTGGAGGATATGGTGTTGAAAGCCTATTGGTGATTGAGCCTGAAAGACAGTGAATGCGCCGCGCTTCACATCTGGGCGCAATCAGTTAGGCAGAATATCAAGCGGGCGATCGCCATCCTAGAAAATTAGGTACTAGGGTAGGGACTAGAGAGGGGGAAATAGTTCTGAGTTTTCAATTTTGAGTTTTGAATTAGAGAATTCAACTCAAAACGTGCTACTTGGAGCAGCTAACAAAACCTTAGCGGAGCGTCTCCGGCTCCGCTCAAAACTCTTCTCCCCAATCCCTTAGTTACTTATTTATTAAGAAAACCTTGGATTTGTTTCAAGGCATAGGGAAGAATATTCAACCCAGCCCAGCCTGCTGCTGCGACAACTGGCAGCAGTACGATTAAAACACGCCAATCAAATTCCATCTGAAGTTTCCTCTCTAACGCTTGAAGATTTTTGAACTATTCTCATTTTTTATTTTCAGCCCAACTGGGACAGTTTTCCACATTGACATGGCAATCAATCTGGCTTGGTGAATCCCAAGTCTGTCCCCTTGCCAGCGTGAACTAAGGCTAGCTTCTCGTACCGCATAGCGTGTTCTATGAGTTCAGCCGCCTCTTCAGGAGAAACATCGCGCAGTCGCTTGGCAGGAACCCCCACCATGAGGGACAAGGGCGGCACGTCTTTGGTCACGACACAGCCAGCACCGATAATACTACCAGCACCTACGCGCACGCCGTCGAGGACAACAGCGCCAATGCCTATAAGACAGCCTCGTTCAATATACGCAGAGTGGATAACGGCGCGATGGCCTACAGTAACATTTTCTTCGAGGATGGTTGGCTTACCCGGATCTCCGTGTAAGATTGCCCCATCCTGAATATTGGTTCGTTGGCCAATTTCGATCAGTTCTACATCTCCGCGCAAGACAGCGCCGTACCAAATGCTGACCCCAAGTGCTAGCTTTACTTGGCCCATAACAACAGCATTCGGCGCGACAAAGGCAGCTAAAGACAGATCGAGATCTGGCCAATAAGATGCAAAGGGGGGGAATGGCTCGTTGAAATTGCTCACACAATGTCCACAGACTTGACAACAGATATAATAAAGCCACTAACGGTGTTGCACAGAATATAGGCCGATACCCACTCAATGATGAATCCAGGCTTGCAGTACCCCATTTTTGGCGCGGAAATTCAGTGCCCCCACTGCCGCCAGACGATTCCGGCCTTGACGCTAACGGACACGTATCTGTGTCCGCGTCATGGTGCTTTTGAGGCAGATCCTAAGACGGGAGAATTGATTCATTTACAATCTGGGCGCCACTGGCGCAGATGGAATGAGGAATGGTATCGGCAGCACACGCATCCGGATGGAATTCGCTTTGAAATCCACGAGGCGTTAGACCGCCTTTATACTCAAGGCTACCGAGCAACTCGGGTGATTATTGCCTGTCGGTATCGAGAATTGATTAGCTCCTACCTAGAACGCAGCACGCCTTGGCGGGGCCAGTCAGAGCCGCCGCGCCCCCGCCTGTATGGTTTGCCTGTAGAGTTTAGCCCAGACCCCTCGCAGGAGCCTTGCTGGGAAGTGATTAATTTCAATTTGGAGAAGGAACCTGGCGTTCCCGTCCGATATCCTTATTTCCGTTTGTTTGAGTAGCGTTCGGAGTCCGGAGTCGAAATTCAAACTCAAAACTCAAACGCGATTTATCGCCTCTCTACAACTCAACCATCAAGTAATGCATCACGCTTCTATTCGCACGGCAAATATTCATCGCGCGATCGCTTTCTACGAACTGTTGGGATTTACTGTCTCGGAACGTTTCACGACTGGCTACACTCTCGCCTGTTGGATGGAAGGGTTGGGAGGGCGCATCGAACTTATCCAAATTCCAGAACCTAAACCAGCACCAGATGCGTTTGAGGATGAGCATTACGTTGGTTACTATCATCTGTCTTTTGATATAACCGAACAAACAGCGGATCTTCCCAACTGGTTAATGTCTTTAAAAGAGCGTTTTGAGGAGGAAGAAAGCCAGAATCCACAGCAGTTACACCCGCTGAAGGTACTTTTAGAGCCTACTCAACAAATGATAGGTTCGCACGTTTACGAAGTTGCTTTTATTGCCGATACGGATGGCTTGCCCCTGGAATTTATCCGCGTTTTACGCTAGGCGCGATCGCTCCTCAATTCTCCGCCAAAATCTCGATCTTCTTTCCTTCAAACTATTCTATAAAGTTTTGTAAAACCTATTGTGTTGTGCAACAGAACATCATAATATAGTAATTGTATTTGTCTGCCCATATACAGCAGTTGAGAAATATGTGGGTTGACGCGCATGGGACGTTTGTCCCGTGCGCGGGGTTCAGAGAAAAGCATTAGATGATGCGTCACGTAGGGTATCAGAAAATAGCATATGAAAGGCGATATTTAGCGCCAATTACTGGCGCGATCGCCTACAGTTAATGCAAAGAAGGAAGATGACGTTTCTGCCTGCGGTGAAAGCGAGTCCAGAGCAAAACGCCACCGAAAATAAGCGTTGAAAGCAGAACAACGCTAGCTCCAGAGGCGATGTCGAAGTAATAGCTGAGGTAGATACCCGCCAAAGCGATCGCTGCTCCCAGAAACCCAGAAATAATCATCATGTAACCAAAGCGATTGCTCAAGAGTCTAGCGATTGAAGCTGGAATTACAACAGCTGAAATAATCAGCGTTACCCCCAAAACATTTAGCGTCGCCACAAGCAAAGTAGCCAGCATCAAAGCAAAAAGAGTATCCATCGCAAAAACGGGGACACCGTGAACCTGAGCAACTTCTCGGTCAAAACACCAGAACAATAAAGGTCGATAAAAGAAGAAAACCAGACCTAAAAGGAAAACAGTAACGCCCAACACTATCCATAAATCTGTTTCCGAAACACCCAGCACATTGCCAAATAAAGCCGCTTCAAAATTCTGGCTGAAGTTGCGAGACTTGCTGATAATCGCCACGCCCAAGGCAAAACTAGCGGTCGTCACAATACCAATAGCAGCATCGGAATATACTTTATTTCCTGTTAGGTATTGAATCAACAAAGCCGCACCAAAGCCCCAAATCCCTGACCCAATATAGAAGTTAAGACCCAAAACATAGCTAAGGACGGCTCCTCCCAAAATAGCGTGGGAAAGTCCGTGAGCAATGTAACTCATGCGGCGAGTTGTAATATAAACCCCCATGACACCGCACAAAAGTCCTGCCAGCATCGCCACAATTAAGGCACGAGTAAAAAATTCGTATTGAAAGGGTTTAAGGAAAAAATCCATAGTTAATTGCTATTTTTTACTAAGCACATTTTTAGTTGTTAGACTACCCACGCGCCTGCTGCTCGCTAACCTAAAAAGGCAGAATTTGAGTTTGCTTTACTTAAGCTTGGAGGTAAATTTTGCTGTAGTTGATGGCGCAGGGAAGTCCCAGCGTTGGCGATTAAAATCCGGTCTTCATGGTGGAAAACTACCATTTCAGCCCCAAACGTTTGCTCTAGGGTAGCAGGAGTCAGAACATCAATAGGTTGACCCTGACAGATCAAGCCGTGATTAAAACACACCACCCAAGGCAGGTGAGTGGCGACTGAGTTGAGGTCGTGGGTGGAGAGTAGTACTGTTAAGCCTTGCTGGTTCAACTCTGCCAATAGATGCAGAAGTTCGTGCTGAACTCGCAGGTCTGAACTGCTAGTGGGTTCATCTAGAAGAACAATTTCTGGTTCTCCCACAAGGGCACGAGCCAGAAAAACCCTTTGCTGTTGCCCCCCCGATAGTTCCCCGATGGGTTGATGGGCGATATGCTCAACACCGACGCGAGCTAGCAGTTCCCGGGCAGCAATGCGATCGCGTCTAGAAGCCCAAGGCCAAATTTTCTGCTGTTTGTAACGCCCCATCATTACCACTTCTTCCGCAGTGACGGGAAAATTCCAGTCTACCGTTTCCACTTGGGGCACGTAGCCGACTCCCGGCGGCGGTTCACCTGGCTTTAACCGCTTCCCTCGAAACCAAACCTCGCCAGCCCAAGGATGAACTAACCCTAAAATTGCCTTTAGCAAGGTGCTTTTCCCACTTCCTGACGGCCCCACTAAGCCAGACAGTTGACCGGGGTAAAGGCTTAGATTCACTCTTGTAAACACTGGTTGTGTCTGGTAGCCACACGCGAGGTTTTTAATTTCTAGCAGATGTTCCATTCTTGTTATTAGTTAGTATTTACTAGCTATTGGTTTTAGTTAGCAGTTAGCCTAATTTGTTAGTAGTTATCTATCGGTTAGCAAGGCTAAAATTAACTGCTAACAACCAATTAGCTATGGCGTTGTTGTGGGGCTAGTAGTTGCAGTGGGAGTGACCGTTGCTGCTGGGCTAGGGTTAAGTGTCGCACTTGGAGTGACCGTTGCTGTTGGGCTAGGGCTAAGTGTCGCACTTGGAGTGACCGTTGCCGTTGGGCTAGGGCTAAGTGTCGCACTTGGAGTGACCGTTGCTGTTGGGCCTACCACATTAGCAGTGTTGAGAGTGTCAACCAGCTTTGGGTTGCCCCCTAAATTACTAGCGATAATTCTCAGGTTGTTAGCCATCATGCCAATATAGGTATGCTCTGGATTAGTGTTTTCCATTGCATTTGCTGAACCTTGGCCTGGTAGTTCATCATCAGCAGTATTAGCTGTTTTCACCTTTGCTTCGCGGGCAATTTGTTCTTCTACCTTGCTGGGGTATACCTCAGAGCCAAAAATGGCAGGCACGCCTGTTTTACGAACTTGATCGATGAGGTTTCCTACATCTTTAGCGGAAGGCTCTTGAAAATCTGCTGGTTGGATAGCACCAATTACATCAAAGCCATATTCTCTCGCCCAATAAGCCCAAGAATCGTGATAGGTGAGTAGCTTGCGGTTTTTAGCGGGAATGCTCTGGACAACTGCTCTTGTGACTTTATCGAGTTCATCAAGTCGTTGCAGGTACTTTTGCAGATTGGTGGCATAGTAATCCTTGCCAGCAGGGTCTAACTCTGTTAGCTGTTGGGCGGCTAATTTGGCGTAAGCTCCAGCATATTTGGGGTTTACCCAAAGGTGAGGATTTGGGTCTCCCTTTTCTTTGGGAAAGCTGAAGTCAAACATCCATTGGTCTTTGGTGATGGTGTTATCACCAAGTTGATAGATTTTGGTGTCTTGGGGTTTAGAGGAATTTGCCAGCTTTTGCGTAGGCACTTCTAAGCTAAGACCGTTGACCATAATCAGTTTGGCCTTAGATAGCAGATCCGCATCGCTTGGACGAGGCTCGAAGGTGTGAGAGTCAGTACCTTCTGGAATAACACCCTTAACATCGACGCGATCGCCTGCAATGTTGCTGACTATATTGGTTATGGGGGCCACCGTCGTCACTACTAATGGCTTGCCTTGGGTTTGGCTTGCTCCTGTTTGTCCAGGCGTACTCGTTGGCTGTGTGGTAGGTGATACAGTAGCATCCGGGGTGGCTGAGGGGCTGGGGGACACTGCTGTGTTTTCATTAGCACCGCAAGCGACAATTAGGAAGCTCAGTGCTACCAGCAATGTAGAGATCTTCATCATTAGCGGTCAATCATCTATATGTAAACGTATCTAAATAGAAGTAGAGCTTGTCTCGGCGTGAAGATACTATGCCCCATACGGGCATTTTCGGGCAATTTTTAGATTTTCTTCAACAAAATCCGTCTGGAGTAGCAAGTACTCATCTTAGAGTCCTGAAATCTTACTCCCAAGGACGTATTTTTCTGTTTTCAAAATTGGATGCCCCAAACCCAATTTGGTATAAATGAAGCGCTGTATACTTTTTAGCCTAGTGGTGATGTGTTGTCTAGGCGCTCGTTAATTTCAGGCTGTGCTGCTACCCTCGGTGTATTCGCTTATACCACCAGCCAGACCCTATTGTTAAATTTTCCAAAATGTTAATGTTAGTTTCATGCCTTTTTTAGCCATTTTGCGTCGCTATAGCCTTTTGGTTTTGCTGTTTGGCCTCGGCCTTAGTGTCGTGCTATTTTCCACGCCACCAGGTAATTATACTCACTTAATTGCAGGTCGCGTGTCGTCTTCGGCTGCTCCTTACCCGCAAAAAAACTTGAGCGCTCAAAAATTACGAATTACAAGCCAGAAGTCATCGAACGGCGATTTATCCTCTGCTTCGGGGCGATCGCTCACCCAAAACGTCGTCAAGACTATTCTTGATAACGGGATGACTGTCCTGACAAAGGAAGTGCATACGGCACCTGTAGTGAGCGTACAAGTGTGGTACAAAGTCGGTTCGCGCAACGAAGCGGTGGGGGTAAATGGTATTGCTCACCAGCTAGAACATATGCTCTTTAAAGGCACCACTAGCCGCCCAATTCAATTCGGGCGTCTTTTTAGTGCTTTGGGCAGCGACGCAAATGCCTTCACAAGCTACGACCAAACGGCTTACTTTGCGACAGTAGAGCGAGAAAAGCTGTTAAGTCTGCTGGTGTTGGAAGCAGACAGAATGCAAAATTCCCGCATAGATGCCGCAAGTCTGGCAAGTGAAAAACGAGTAGTAATTTCCGAGTTGCAGGGATACGAAAACAGCCCCGACTACAGACTAAATCGTGCTGTAATGCGAGCCGCCTTTCCCGATCGAGCTTATGGGTTGCCTGTAGGTGGAACAAAGGCAGATGTGCAGAAGTTTACAGTTGAGCAGGTACGCGATTACTACCGTAAATACTACAGCCCTAACAACGCAACTTTAGTTATTGTGGGGGATTTTCAAACGGAACCGACGCTAAAGGTTGTAAAAGAAATTTTTGGCAATATTAAAGGATTGGGACCTAGCGCCGATAGAGAAAAGGAACTGGGAGAAAAACCCCAATCAAAAATCAAAAATCAAAAATCCCCAACCGCAAATATTATTTTGCGAGAGCCAGGAAGTGCGGCACTTTTCGAGGTTGTGTATCCCTTACCCTCGATCGCTCATTCCGACGTACCAGCGTTGGATGTAATGGACTTCATTCTCACCGAGGGGCGGAATTCTAGACTGTATCAAGTTTTAGTAGAATCCGGCATTGCCTCAGAAGTAAGCGCTGATGCGTCTAGCTTGCTCGATGGGGGTTGGTACGATGTGTCGGCGACGGCGGCACCTGGGCAGGAATTGACAAAGCTAGAGCAGGTATTTGAAGAAGCGATCGCCAAGTTGCGCGATCGCGGCATAACACAAGAAGAATTGCACCGGGCAAAGGCAAAACTCTCAGCTAGTGCGATTTTGCAGAACAGAGATATCGTTAGTCAGGGGATGCAGCTAGGCTATGACCACACAACAGCGGGAGATTATCGCTACAGCGATCGCTACCTTGCAGGCGTCGAGAAAGTAACCGCCGCAGATGTTCAGCGGGTAGCGAGAACCTATCTGAATAAAGTTAATCGCACTATTGGCTTTTTTGAGCCGACCCAAGAATCTGGCCAAACCAGTCCGGCTGGTAAGGCTTCTGCTCAAACTACCGAAAAGTTTAATCTAGGGCCGCCAGTAGATCCAGCTGAGGTGAGCGCGTACCTACCCCAAGTGGATGGAGAGGCAAAAAACCTTGACGCCGATCGACCAAGCGCAGCGATCGCGCCGCCCCCACTATTGCCTGAGAAGGTACGCTTATCAAATGGTTTGGTAGTATTGCTCATGCCCGACAAAAGTACCCCGACGGTGACGTTGAGTGGTTTCGTCAGGGCTGGTACTGAATTTGACCGACCGGAGGTTGCTGGCGTTGCCAACCTAACGGCGGCCAATTTGATGAATGGAACCGCAACAAAAGATGCTCATACCCTAAGTAAGGTTTTAGAAGATATAGGGGCTAGCTTGGATTTTGAGGTATCCCGTGAGGGTGTAATTATTGATGGCAACAGCCTGAGTGCAGATCTGCCCGCATTAATAGAGACGCTGGCTGACGTGCTGCAAAATGCAAGTTTTCCCCTCGATCAGCTGGAATTAATCCGTCAACAAAATTTAACCGCTTTAAGAGAAGAGTTAGATACTCCCCAAAATGTTGCGGAACAGACGTTTCAGCAGGCGGTTTACCCTAAAGACCATCCATTCCATGTTTTTCCCACCCCAGAAAGTTTGAAGCGCGTTACCCGTAAGGATGTGGTGGCGTTTAAGCAAAAGCACTACCGACCTGATACGACCGTGCTGACGCTAGTGGGAGACTTTGAACCTTCACAGGCGCGATCGCTTATCGAAACCTCTTTTAGGAAGTGGAAAGCAAAGGGCAAACCACCGACGCTTGATTTTCCCCCCGTCCCATCACCGCCGAAACTGGTTCAGCTTAACCCTATCCTCCCTGGTAAAGCTCAATCAATTACATATCTGGGCTACAACGGCATCGACCGACAAGATAGGCGATACTATGCAGCAACGGTGCTGAATCAGATTCTAGGTGGCGACACGTTATCGAGTCGGCTGGGCAATGAAATCCGCGATCGCCAAGGGTTGACATACGGGATATATAGTTATTTCCAAGCGGGAATTAATGCAGGTTTGTTTTTAATTCAAATGCAGACAGCGCCGGAAGACAGCCAACGCGCGATCGCCAGTACTGTCGAATTGTTAAGGCAGTTGCACGTCAAGGGAGTGCGAGAGGATGAAGTAGCAGCAGCAAAGCAAGCGATCGCCAGCCGCTATCCTATTTCCCTCATCAATCCAGACGATTTAGCCCAGACGATTTTAATGAACGAAGTTTATGGCTTAGATACGGCAGAACTCAGACAGTTTACCGATAAAATTCAGGCTGTTACTTTGGCTGATGTACGCGGGGCTGCGTCTGATTTGCTTTATCCCGATAATCTGGTAGTAGTTACAGCAGGGCCACCTGTATCAGCATCCCGTTAAATCAGCCTGCGTTGCCCGATAGCGGGACATATAGAAGCTGGGATGACAGGAGCGATCGCTATTTCTGCCTCTGAGTAGCAAGTTTACATTCATCGACAGGGTAAACTGCTATTTCCCAATATCTACAAGTGAGGTTAAGGAATTGTACATAGCACAGCAATTCGAGGAGCAATTCGAGCTTTTGCTAACCATTGAAGATCAAAAGGGAAGGAGGCAGTGTCCTCTAGAAAGAGATGTCTATTCAATCGGCAGCCATAGAGACTGCGATATTCGCCTCTGCTCACAATTTGTTAGCAAACATCACGCAATTTTAGTACGCAATCCCCCTGGAGACGTCTCTTATTATCGAATTTCGGACGGCGACTTAGACGGTAATCCTAGTGCTAATGGATTGCTCATTAACGGGCGAAAACGTCAATCTTACGATTTGCAAGATAAAGATGAGATTCTTTTTGGCCCCCAGGTACGCCTGATATATTATGTTGTTAAAAAGCTTGCTGATTAGTTGAATATAACTGTTAAGTTAACGCTATTTGAATGGAGGAATAGAGGAGGAATTATCTATTCATAATAGCCCTCTAACCCGTCAGGTTAGAGGGTTATTATCACGCTTTAAGCAAGCGAACTACCCTCACCCGCGTAGTCATTAGCCGACATCAGCCGCCATTTAGTATCTCCCTCTAATTCCAGAACCTGCTGGTGATAATTCACCAAACTGGGGCGATGTCCTACGCTGATATATGTGGTGTCTGACTCTTGCAATTGTTGGTAAAGACGGGCTTCGTTTTTGATATCCAAAGCACTCGTGGCTTCATCTAAAATTGCATAGCGAGGTTTGGTTAGCAGCAGTCGCGCAAATGCTAATCGCTGTTGTTCGCCCAAAGATAAAACATCAGCCCAGTCTAAGACTGCATCAAAACCGCCGACTCTTTCTGGTAAGTCTGCCAAGTTTACTTGTTTCAAGACGCTGTATAGTTCTTCTTCCTTCACCTCGCGCTCAATGTTGGGATATAACAGCTGACTGCGGAGGGAACCCAAAATCATGTAGGGACGCTGCGGCAAAAACAGCATTTCCTCTAGTTTAGGTCGCACCAGGCGACCAGTACCAGCATTCCACAAACCAGCGATCGCTCTTAGTAACGAACTCTTACCAGCACCGCTTTGTCCCACAATTAATAGCCCTTCACCCGGTTGTACCGCTAATGAAAGATCGCTAATCAAAGTTTTTTGAGACTTTGGTGTATTCAGAGTAATATGTTCGAGTGACACTTGAGAATCGACAACAGTATCAATCATTGTTACTCCAGATTTATCGGTTGCTGTTTTAACTTCCAAAGAATCTGTAAATGTAGCCAAACGATTAATACCAGCAGCAAAAGCACTAAGCCGATCGATCTCGCTTACAACCAAAGACAATGCCTCTAAAACTTGGCTGAAAGCAAAGCCAGCTTGGATAATGTCTCCATACTTTATCTTACCCTCAAAATATATACCTGAAAGAATTAATGAAGGTAAAATAACTACAGCATAGCCATACCCTCTGGTGAAATAACGAAGATTTCGCTGCCAACCGATTAGCAAATTGAAGTTTTGCAATGCTTCAATAAATCGCCGCTTTACTTGAATGGACTCCTGCTGTTCGCCACGATAAAACGCAATCGCTTCCGCGTTGTCCCGGACATGAACTAAGCCATAGCGAAAGTCCGCTTCGCGTCTTAGTTGATTGAAGTTTAGAGTAATTAATCTTCTGCCAAAATAAGCGGTAACAGCAGTTCCGAAGGTAGCGTAAACCACGAGAAAAATGGAAAGACCCTTAGAAATCGACCAAAGAATTCCTGTAAAAGAAACAATGTCAATTATAGCTCCCAAGATGATTAATAAAAAAGATAAACTCGTGGTAGTAAAAGATTTGATATCTTCAGATATTCGCTGGTCGGGGTTGTCAATTGTATGATCTGAGTTGATTTCGTAATAAGCCCGGTTCGCAAAATATTTATCGAAAAAAGTATTGGTCAGCCACTCTCGCCAGTAAAGCCCCAGCTTGTCTTGGATGTAGCGGTAAATTACTACAATGGGAGTACCTACTACAAAGACAGAAGCATAGACAAACAAAAAGCGTAAGAAAGCAGGCTTATCTTTCTCAGCTAGAGCTGTAGTAAAATAATTAGCGACATAGCTAATAATTACGTTTAGTCCGCTAACTGATATCGCTAAAAATAGCAACAAAGCCAATATTGCCCATTGCTGCCAACGTGGGAGCAACTTACTTCTAAAGTAGAAGAATACACCCAGGGGGACGATTAGCATTAGAGCAACTAAACCAATAAATGGCGAGTTGATAATCGATTTAAGTAATTTGGCTAACCCTTCAGCAATACTGTTGAAAAAATCAGGAGCAATAGCTTGAGTCCCCAAGCTTACGATGCTGACCAGCACAAACATAGCAGCGAAGAGAAATACCAGTAGCAGCAGCAGTAATACTAGAAAAACTTTACTGCTGCGGCGTTCGATTGGATAAAAGTAAGGTTGTGCAATGGACAAAAATCGCTTCCACAACTGAAAGTCAAATTTATTCATGGTTAACTAATAAAAAAAGAAAAGGTTGCTCGAAGAAAATATTCCCAGCGCGTGCCGCCTATAACAATAATTAACGCACCCTAACGCTTACCTGCCGGATAGTTTGAGTATGCGATACCTACCTATCAAGCAGATTTAGCCATAAGGACGGGGTGGCGGTAGCGTCAGCGAAGCCCTAGGCATTAGCCGTTAGCGCGTGCGTATAGGGGTGCAATCTAAGGTAGCTTAAGATAGAAATACTAAACAAACTCTGTCGGTCGCGTGGGACGCCCGATGCATATGTCCTCGTCAAGCCGCAATGCACTCGTGAATGCAGTCGGGCGTCCGTGAAGCCTAATGATTTTACGGTGGAATTTATCAAAGAGCGCTTGTCGAATCCCATAACCCTGTTGATATCCTAAACGTAGCCATCTCTAGATTTCCATGAACATTTTCAGCAATCTGCTTTCCCAACCATCTCAGCCCCCCCGCGAGAAAAAACAACGTCGAGGTATTGAAATTAAGTCGCAGCGCGAAATTGAAATTATGCGCGGGGCGGCGAAAATTGTAGCGACGGTGCTGAAAGAAATTTCCCAGATGGTGCAGCCGGGAATGACAACAGCGGATTTAGACGCCTATGCAGAAAAGCGCATCCGAGAAATGGGCGCAACGCCAAGCTTTAAAGGCTATCACGGTTTCCCCGGCTCTATTTGCTCTAGCATCAACAACGAAGTTGTGCATGGCATCCCTAGCCCCAAAAAGGTGATTCGCACGGGCGATGTCTTGAAAGTTGATACTGGTGCTTATTTTCAAGGGTTTCATGGCGACTCGTGCATCACCATTGCAGTTGGTGATGTGACGCCCGATGCGGCTAAGCTTATTCGCGTGGCAGAAGAAGCTCTCTACAAGGGAATCGAGCAAGTTAAAGCTGGAGCCTACTTGTTGGATCTTGCTGGTGCGATTCAAGACCATGTGGTAGCCAATGGCTTTAGTATAGTCGAGGACTTTACGGGGCACGGCGTCGGTCGCAATCTGCACGAAGAACCCTCTGTGTTCAACTTCCGCACTCGGGAAATGCCTAATGTTAAGTTAAGGGCTGGGATGACGTTGGCAATTGAACCAATTTTGAATCAGGGATCTCGGTTCACCCGCACGTTAGCAGATAAGTGGACGGCGGTAACGGTGGATAACTCCCTCTCGGCTCAGTTTGAGCATACCGTGTTGGTGACAGAGGACGGCTACGAGATTTTAACCGATCGCTCTAAGGTTTAAGGCGATCGCGCGGGGGCTACAAATCATAGGCTACTGCTACTAACAAGCCCGCGCCAGCGGGCTTTAAACTTTCTCCCCTAAAGTTTAAGAACAGTTCAGACAGTGACAGTAAATAAAGTGTCTATCAAAGTTATGGCTTGGTGCAGCGATCGCGTGACCTGAACAACGCTTCCCATAGGACAATCCAGTAAACTGTCAATTACGAGTTCCATCGCGATCGCCTATAGCTTAGGCTTTGATGGCAAGTGAAATATCAGGTGCTTCAACTCGATGAGTACCACATCAGACGATGAGCCGAAGTCGCGAAGATCGCGCGACACGACTGGGCTAATACTGCCACCACTTACAGACGCGACGATCCAGCGTGCTAGAGAAGGGCTTGCGGCTGCACGCGATCGCGATGCCCAATCGATTGCTAGAGAAGCCCTCGATAATGCTGAAGCTATTGTTAAAGGAAGTGGAGAGCGCCGCATCAGTGGCTTAGTGCGTCGCTTGGTGTTGCGATCGCTCATCCACACACTCTTTCGGGTAAAAGTTGAGAACCCCGAACGCATTCCCACTGGTGCTGCTATGTTAGCGCCAAACCATCTCAGCCACTTCGATCCGTTGCTCATTTTGTCTGAAGTACCTGCAAGTCCCTACTACTACATTTTGGGCGACGCACGCAGTCTATATAACAAGTGGTGGAAGCGGCAAATCCTGCGCCTGAGCGGGGGAGTTATCCCCCTAGCTCGCATTTGGAAAGAAGAAATTGCTGTCCTTGAGGGTGCGTTGTCCGGACGCGACGATCTCGCTGAGTTGGCGTCTGCAATCGAGCAGGATGTCCCCGATGGCAGTTCGATCGAGGCACTGCGACAGCTAGATCGCATAACTCAGAGTATCTTTACTCGCGGCGATGGGATTATCATCTTTCCAGAGGGCGGCTTGGGGACTGTTGAGGGGAGCCTGCGCCTACCCCTAAAGCGCGGCGCTGTCATCTATGCCCTGCGTGCTGGGGTTCCCATTGTGCCTGTCGGGATTATTGGTACGCAAGATTTATATTTCAGGAAGCAATTGACGCTCCGTTTTGGCGAACCATTGATTTTCCCGCGAGACTCCTACGGAGACGCTACGCGAACGCCCAGACCAAAACCACGCGAAGTGCAAGCGGCGCTAGACGCCGTGCAAGATGCCTTAATGGATTTATTGGCCAAAGATCGTCGCCAACCAAATGAGTTTAAGTTGGGGAATTACTTCCTCAACCATATGCTTTGGTGAACCAATTGATTTTTGTTCGTTGTGCATTGTTAATAGTTTGCGCTTCAAAAGCCATGAGCTATTAACCATGAACCATCAACCATGAGCCATGACCAATACCAAAAATGAATAAAATTGATTTAGCTTTTACCCCAGCTCTAGAACAAGCGCGGTTGATCCGCACTAAAGAAGTTTCGCCCATTGAGTTAGTGGAACTTTACCTGGAACGCATTCAGCAATTAGATCCCCAATTGGGTAGCTATTTTACGGTAATAGCAGATAAAGCTCTTGCAGATGCCAAAGCCAAGACTGAAGCGTTAGCAGGCGACATTCCAGAATTGCCGCCTTTTTTTGGCGTGCCGATTTCCATCAAAGACCTCAACCCAGTTGCCGATGTCCGCTGCACCTACGGTTCGCCAGTTCTGATGGATAAAATAGCCACCCACGATGATGCCGTAGTGACGCGAATTAAGCACGCCGGCTTCATTATTTTGGGTAAAACTGCGGCTTCCGAGCTGGGATCTTTGCCATACACAGAACCAGTTGGTTTTCCACCCGCACGAAATCCCTGGAATTTGGACTATACACCAGGGGGGTCGAGTGGGGGTGCGGCTGCATCGCTAGCGGCAGGATTGTGCGCGATCGCTCAAGGTTCTGATGGCGGCGGCTCAATTCGCGGCCCCGCTTTCTGTTGCGGGCTGGTGGGCATTAAACCAGCCAGAGGTCGCGTCTCGTATGCCCCTGTAGGTGATTATCTCAATGGCATTGCCACTAATGGCCCTCTAGGTCGTACCGTTGCAGATGCGGCGGCGCTACTCGATGTCATGTCGGGCTATGTCACGGGCGACCCCTACTGGTTGCCTAATCCAGAGAAGCCGTTTATAGCCGCTGCACAACAGCCCCCAGCTGCCCTGCGGGTGGCTTTTTCGACATCAATCCCCCCGGTCGGTGATGCCCATGAGGTGTGTCAGCAAGCCGTCCTAGAAACCGTTCAACTCTTGGAAGGAATGGGGCACGTTGTCGAACAGGCTTGCCCGGATTTCAACGGATTGATTGAACCTTTTGTTAAGATTTGGCAGGCAGGTGCAGTAGCACCAGGGATTCCCCCCCAAGTACTCAGCCCGATGAATCGCTGGAATGCCGAGCAATCTGCTTCAGCTGGCCAATACTTGCAAGCGGTTGCTCAGATGCAAATTGTGTCGCGGCAGATTGTGGGATTTTTTAATAATTATGATGCCCTCGTGCTGCCAGTTTATATGCATCCGCAGATTCGCATTGGCGAGTACGCTGACCTAAGTCCTGAAGAGACACTGCAAAAGATAATTTTTTGGGTAGCGCCCTGTCCGCCGTTTAATGCTAGCGGATTGCCGAGCATAGCAATTCCTACAGGATTCGATTCCACTACGGGCTTACCTGTCGGCGTCCAGATTGTCGGGCGTCCTGCTGCTGAAGCCACGCTAATCGCTATTGCTGCACAGCTGGAAGCCGCGAAACCTTGGATTCAGCATCGCCCCGCTTTCGCTTTGGGATGAAGAAGGTTAAACCGCAGAGAGTAGGGTGGGCACTGCCCACCTTACTGTTATTGCTGATTTTCCCGTTTGGCTTGCGACTTTAGCATTCTTGCTTTCAATCGCGCATTTCTCTCGGCGATGTCATCTCTGCCTTGATACCAGGGCGGAATATCGTCGTAGTGAGGCGTACCGTCATCGATTGTATAGCGGGCTTCTGGATTTTTATCGCCAATGCGCTGTCAGCTATACAGACTTTTGGAGTGCTTATCAAATAGTTTTTTCTACAAAAAGATACAAGTCAGTATCCAAGGCTACTGGCAAAAAGAACTATAGAGAAAAATTTCCTAATACGATCAGACAAATAATATCCCGCTTGGTAAGAAAAACTCTTTCATTATCTAAAAAAATCTCCAATTATATAAGAGCTATCTGGTATTTTATTCATGAGTATGACACCAGTTTATCTATAGCGTGAAAGGCGTGATTATCATCATTACTATGTAGGGCTACCTCTTCCTGATGAAGTTGAGGATATCCTCGAAAAGAATATTACGAACTTTCCAAATGGTGGATTGACACTACCTCTGTTGGCTGTTTCTCAACCAGCTACAGTCTCACCAGTCATGATCGGAATCGATTACGGTTCCATCCTCCAAAACGAGGTTAGAGACCTTAGTTCCAGTCCAGTCAACATTACTCAAATGCTTGGCACCACTCAGATTGGTGTTACCCAGTTGAGTTTGGGTAATTTCGGCATACAGCAAATCAGCACCACTCATATTAGTATCTCTCAATTCGACAGCAGCCAGGGAAGCCTTGGTCAAATCAGCCCTACAAAAATTAGCGCTGGTGAGGTTGCAGAGATCCAATGTGGCACGAGTCAAGTTGGCATTGCTGAAATCAGCTCCACTCAAATTGGCACCAGCCAAAATAGTACCACTGAGATCGGCACCACTCAAATTGATTCCACTCAGGTCAATATCAACAAAAATATCTTCCGCCGGATTAGATCCACTGATATTCGCACCTCTGAGATTGAGTCCAGCAAAATTTCTCTCCCCAGCAGCGTAACGTCTTCTCAATTCTTCGCCGTCCATAACCCATCTCCGTAGAGGATGCAGAAGGTGGGCACTGCCAACCTTACTGTTACTGCTGATTCTCCCGCTTGGCTTGCGACTTTAGCATTCTTGCTTTCAATCGCGCATTTCTCTCGGCGATGTCATCTCTGCCTTGATACCAGGGCGGAATATCGTCGTAATGAGGCGTACCATCATCGATTGTATAGCGGGCTTCTGGATTTTTTGGATAGCCAGCGGCGATCGCGCCTACACAAATAACAAATAAGACGGTTTCTGGCGCTGCCTTAAGTGCCCTTCTAGCCTGTGGAGAAACTCTTACCAAATCCCCTCTCTCGATTGGCACAAGTTCCCCATCAATTAGCATTGTGCCTTGTCCCTCAATGACGATATAAACTTCTTCCTGTTCGGCGTGGCTGTGAGTGAAGGTATAGCCTTCGTCTGGTGGCAATTGAATCAGTCCGATGCCTACAGCATGCAAATTTAGCTGTCGGCGCGGACTGGTTAGATAAGGTAAGCCCTCGAAGTCGAAGTGGGCTTTTGTAAAGCTTTCGTGGCTCTCCCGATCTTTGTTCATTGCCTCTTTCTCATTTTAATTTCTGCAAGCTTTACCGCTAGGTGTTGCATCAGGATAGAAGGTAACTATCGCGCTTTTATCTTTGACAAAAACAGCTTTGTAAGATGCTTGTCCATCCTGTATGGGCAGAAGGCAAGCCCCCTGAGCATTTCCTTGCGCGTTAAATGCTTTAGTTGCATTTAAAAGAATTTCTTTAGCATCAAGTCCAAGGGCATAACCTTTGCGATCGTCGCGCACAGTTTGACTGCCGTTTTTGATAACTACACCCAGCGTATAAATTTGGCCAGGAATTACCTCTTCTTTCCCTAAGTTTTGGGGTAAACGTCCGGCGATTCCCTGCTGTTGCAGTTGTAGATATCTGCCAGCAAAATGCAATCCGCCAATTTTCTGCGAACCATCTAATTCACCGCAAAAGATATGCTCAAAACCTTCACGTTGAGACCAAACAGCTGTTAGATCGTCCAAAAATTCTGCCTCTGTAGTCCGAACTGGACGCAGTTTACCGCCTACAGCCTGCTTGATTTCGCGCAGCACATCTGGGTTATCTGCCATCAATTGTTTGAAATCTCTTGCGTTGACTTTACTGCCGATTGTTCCGCAGGTTTTCAGCACAGCTTGGTCCAAGGCATTCAGTTGTGGTGGCGGCGGTGTAATGTCTGCTTGTTTATTTCTGGGAAACCCGTGCTGTTCTAGGTTATTAACGTTATCAAAAAATGGCAATAAGGTTGCTTGTGATGTTTCGCCTGGGGAGGCTATGGGTGAAGAGCTAGTTTTAGAAAAAGTGCCGCAGGAGGCGTTAACCCAGCGACGTTCCGGGCTAGCACCAGGTACTTTGATTAAAATAAAGTTTTTCTGTGCAGAGTTGAAGCCAAAGGCTTGATAGCGCTGACCGTTTGAAACTCGGATATTTCCAGGATTCGCGCCGTTGATTGCTCTTTGTGCGGCGCAGGTGCGAGTGGCGGTGAAGGTTCCAGAGGCTGGCGCAGATTGAGCTAAAGCAGCATCTATTGACGCAAAAGTAGTTATGGAAGGGAATGCTAGGGCGGTAGCGATCGCTAGGCTGGGTGCTAGTTTAATCAAAAAATTACGTTTCATAAATTTGAAGGTAAATCAAATGCAATTATGCCCATAATTCAGAGCATATGATGCACCCGATCTTCAAGCGGCTGCTGTCCTATTCCGGATATTTGTTAGTTACGGGTCAAGACAAGTCTGACGCGCGATCGCTCTATTACGCACGGCTTAACCCTATGGCAAGCAACGCGGCGAGCAAAAGCTATTGCTGGGCAAGCATATCAGGTTTGCTCCAAAATTAGCCCATTGAGGTAGGCAGCCCCAATGGGCTAGGTGAGAGGCATTTTCAGCCTTCGGTTGCGTTCCTCAGATGCGGAGGCGACAGATTCAACGGCATGCAAGTCAATGTAACCGAGTTGTTCAGCCTTGAATTAATTTTAGTTGACGATGCGATGTCGATGTTTGCTTAAATAATGATGGAAGTTTTGTCCGTGCTTGATGTTGCACCTCTCAAATATAGTAATAGTTTCATCAATTTGACCATGCTGCAAGGCAAGGCGATCGCTCAGTTAAGGCGCTTGATGGAACCGCCTAGCTGGTGATACCAATCAAGAATTTCGCGTCGTTGTGCCGTTGCGATTTGCTGCACGATCGGGGTTGCTGATGCACCCAGTTAATGAGTTGGTAATTATTTCGATAATTGGCAACCATGCCTGGGTAGGTGGAAATGGCTTATACCATTTCACTTTAAATGTGATACACATAGTTGAGGAAGTGTTATCTTGAAATCTGTCCATGTCAGGTGTAGTAAAAATTAACATTACGGAAGACGCTGAAACTCTTCAGC